>JAQYWA010000010.1 GCA_030145265.1 Desulfuromonas sp.
CACGGTGAGAATGACCTCGGGGGCGGCCGAATCTTGTTCGATTTTCTTGCGCAGCTGGGCGATGTGCTGGTCAAGGGTCCGGGTCGTTCCCAGGTAATCGATGCCCCATACCAGATTGAGCAATTCGTTGCGGCTGAGCACATCGCCGGGATGCCGACAGAAGACGTCGATCAGCTTCAGTTCCCGGGCGGTCAGGCTGAAAACCCGTGACGAAAGTCGCCCCTGGTAGCTTTTGCGATCGATTTCCGCCATTCCGAAACGAATGGTCTCCGGCAGTTCAGCCACCCCTTGGGGGTCCGGCCGGCAACGACGCAGCACTGCGGCGATGCGGGCCCGCAGCTCGTGCAACCCGAAGGGCTTGGTGACATAATCGTCGGCCCCGAGCTCGAGCCCGACCACCTTGTCGATTTCCTCCCCCTTGGCAGTGAGCATGATGATGGGAACCCGGGCATCGTGCCGGCGGATCTCCCGACAGACGTCATAGCCGCTCTTTTCTGGCATCATGATATCGAGCAACACCAGGTCGATGCCACCACCGGCAAAGACCTGCAGCGCCGCCACACCGTCGCCGACAGCACTGACAAGGTAGCCTTCACTCTCCAGGGTGTCCGCCAGCCCCTCCCGCAGATTCTCTTCATCCTCGGCAACCAGAATTCTAATCGGTTTCATCACTCGGCTTTCCTTTCGCAGGGCAGAAGGATTTCAAAACAACACCCCCCGCCCAGCCGCTCGCTACAGGTCAGCCCCCCCCCCATATCGCGCAGCAACTGACGAGCGATACTGAGACCGAGACCGCTCCCCGGCTGTCGCGTGGTAAGTGAATCATCGACCCGGTGAAATTTCTCAAAAATCAGCTGGCGCTGAGCCGGAGGCACCCCGGGGCCGCGATCGAGCACCCGGACACGGCAGTTCCTCCGATCTCGGACCAGTTCCACTTCGAGCTGCGGGCTGCCATCGGCATACTTGAGAGCATTGTCAATCAGGTTGAGCACCGCCTGCTCGAAGGCGTCGCGGTCTGCGCGCACGTCCCATACCTCGCCGGGAATCCGTCGAACCAGGGCCATCCCGGTCCCTTCGATACGCACCGCCTGGGAATCGAGTACCCCCTGCAGGGTTTCGCACAAGTCGAACTCGGACAGCGAATAAGTCTTGTGCCCCTGTTCCAGGCGGCCGAAATCGAGCACGTTGTTGACCAGCCGCGAGAGGCGCTGGCTTTCATCGACGATCACCTGGAGGTAGCGGTGGCGCTTCGTCTGATCGGCGATGCGGCCCTCTCCCAGCAGTTCGGCATACATGCGGATGGTGGTCAGCGGCGTTTTGAGTTCATGAGACACGTTGGCGACAAAGGAGGTCTTGCGCCGGGCATCGGTCAGGTTGCGCCACGCCTGCCAGAGCAGGAGCGAGCCGCCGAACAGGATCGCCGCCACGAAGGCGCCAACCACCAGCGTGGAGAGGATCAGGAAGCTGTCCCCGTCGGCCTGGCCCAACGCGCCCTGCGGGGCATAGACCGTCACCTGCCAATGAGGAAGTGCCGGACCGACGGGCAGGGAAATGACCTTGGGGGTTTCGGCCGTGATCGCCACAACACCGCTCTGGTGAAAGACCTCGCCGTTGCCATCCACCAGCGCGTAAATCTCCCCTGCCGGCGGGACCGTCGGCAGGGTGCCCGACAGGCGGGAAAGGAGTGCCATGGTTTCGACCTCGACCCCGTAACGGTGCAAGCCCCCGGGCGATTCGATCCAGCCAAGCAGGTAAAACCGGTTTTCCCAGAACCAGGGGATCCAGCCCCCGGTCTGGATCGACGGCGCCGAGGCTGCGGCGGCCGGTGCCGCATCGCTGGCGATCGTCGCCTTCGACTGGGTCAGTTCCCGCAGTTCGCGGCGGGCCGAAAAAAAAGACTCGGCCACATCGACAACCGGGGCCGGCCCCGGGTCGGGGGCCGGCGGATTCCAGGACATGCGCCCAGTGAACAGGGCATCGTAACGACGGATAAAGTCGGCCTCTTCGTCGCTGACCGGCTGCTGCGGATCCGGCAGGGACAAGCCGCCACCCGGAGCCCAGATAAAGACGTTGCGGATCAGCGGGTTATCCAGCCGCCAGGCGTCGAGGCGATCGGCCAGATCCTCCTGCGGCAGGGTCCGCAGGGTGACCAGCAGGCCATCCCTGACCTCGGCCACCGCCAGGGCGATACTCTCGGCCGTCGCCTTCGCCCGCTCGCTGGCCGCGGCCACGGCGGCTCCAGCCAGGCGCTGCTGCTCATGCTGCAGCAAACGCAGGGCGACCCCGCCGATCAGCAGGGTCGGCACCAGCAGGAGCAGCCAGGCAGCAATAATGATGCCAGTTCGTTTCATTCGAGAAGTCTCCGCTGCGGAGATGGGTTGCCGGGGGCCACCATCAGTGGAGGCCCCCCGAACCCGCGGTTAATATTCCTTCTGCTGACTGCGCACCCGGTAGCTTTCGGAGCGCAGCGCTTTCTTGCGCGGACTGCTGAGCTTGTCTTCGGAAAATTCGGTTGCCTCCGAATCGAGGGCCGCCGCTTCGCCAGCCAAGTCGTCGAATCCGAGCCGGGAACTTTTTTCCTTCAACTCGGCGCTGGTCTGGCGCAGCGTTTGCGCGGCCTCGTCTTTGCGCCCGGCATTGTACAGATCAAGAGCCTGGTCGCGGGCCACTGCCATCTCGTTTTCGACCACCGCCTCCTGAACCGTCTTGTTGGCGCCCTCGAGCACTTCGGTCTGGCTGGCGCTGAACCGCGCCTGGATGCGGGCGGACGACTTTTCGACCCGGGAGGTCAAGGCGTTCTCGTAGGAGCAGTTGGCAGAAGCCAGGTTCATGATCTGGCCGGAGCGGGAGGCCGGCACCTCGACTTCGATCAGGGCAAACTTCTCCTGCCCACCGTAGAGCTGGTTCATCTGGATTTCAATCCGGTTGCCGCGAATACGCCCCTCGCGACCAATCACCCGCAACGGCCGGACTCCTGCGGGGCATTCGACCTCGACCACCACCCGGCGGGCGGCAACGCTCAGCACATCGCCGAGTTCGGCGGCAAAGATCCGCGACAGGTCGCGGCTGTCCTCGACGAAATAATGATTGCCGTCGCTGCGGGCAGCCAGCCGGGTCATCAGGTCTTCGTTGAAATCGGTGCCGATGCCGATGGTAGTCACCGAGATCCCTTCCTTGAGCAGGGCCGCACCGAGCCGGGCCAGGTCCGCCGGGGCGCTGGGACCAACGTTAGCGAGCCCGTCGGACAGCAGGATCACCCGGTGCACGTAGGATTGATCCACATGCCGCCGCACCTCGGCCGCCCCCTGGCTGACCGCGCCGAACAGGGCGGTATTGCCGCCGGGGCGGATGCCGCGAATCTGCGCCTCGATCCATTCGGTGTTGGCCGCGCTCTGGGCGGAAACCAGGGTCTGCACCTGATGGTCGTACACTACCAGCGAGAAGAGGTCGCCGGGGCCGAGCCGACGCAGGGCTTCGATGGCGGCCTGCCGCGCCTTTTCGATCTTGCTGCCGGACATGGAGCCGGAACGGTCGAATACCAATGCCAGGTTGACCGGAGGTCGGGCGGTTTCCCGGGGAATCACGGGAACATCGAGGGAAACCTTGATCACCACCGACTGGGACGAGCCGGCAGGCAGGACTTCCTGGTCGAGGGCCAGGTCGCAGCCGATCAGCGGACGGGCCGCCGCAGCAGCGGAAATCCCGAAACTCAGCAGGGCGAAAATCAAAAATATCTGGAACAAACGTGCTTTTAGCATGGCATCCTCCCTTTTCGGTGCCGTCATTGGCTTCAGGCCGACGGGAACATCCTGCAGGCCCGAGTCCAGTAGAGCACGGTCCGAAAAAAGAGTCGTCACAACGGGGTAAAAAGGATGTAAAAAAAATGTCATGTCCCAACACCTGGGTCTTTCGGAGTCGTCATGTCTTTATTCCCGCGCTTTTCACCGAGGCGTTCGATGGCGTGAAGGTGCAAGCGTGCCTCGTCGGCCAGGTCACGGCTACGGGCGGCATCAAGCGCGGCTAAAAAATAGTGGTAGGCGCTGGTCACACAGCGAGGCTTGTGCATCAATGCCTTGCCCGCGCCAAGGTAAGCCCGGTCGATAGCCGCGTCAGCGGGGCGTTCGGCGATAAAGCGACGGAACAGCGACAGGGCCTGGTCATACTCCCGGCGGGCCAGCAACAGCTTACCGATGGCCAGCAAGGCTGCAGAGTTCACCTTCGCACGCCCTTGGCGGCCAGGAAGCCGCGGGTAGAGGGCGACCGCCCGTTCCAGCTTACCGTCGGCCAGGGCACGCTCGATGCTCGCGGCGATGTCGGGGAGTCCCGCAGCGTCGGCTTCGACATCCCGATCAACCGGATCATCCGCTGGCGCAGTTCGGCGCTTCAACTGACGCACGTCGCCGGGCAGACGATCCATACCGTAAGCCATGCCCATGCCGGCGACAAAGCCGCCGATATGGGCGCCATGGGCAACCCCGCCGCCACTGCCGCCGCCGTTGAGCAGAAACGGCAGCAGGTTGTCGATCAGCAGATAAAACCCGAGCACCAGGCGGGCCGGAACCAGGAAGGTGTTCATAATAAACGGGAACAAGAAAACGAAGGTTTTGACCCGATTGCGCGGAAACCACAAAAAATAGAAGCCAAGCACGCCGGAGATAGCCCCCGAGGCCCCCACCAGAGGCACCTGCGAAGCCGGAACGAACAGTGCAAAAAAGACGGAAGCCGCCACGCCAGAGGCCAGGTAGGCGAGCAGATAGCGGACGGAACCGAGGCGATGCTCGACGTTGTCACCGAAAATCCACAGAAACAACATATTGCCGAACAGGTGCATCCAGCCGCCGTGGAGAAACAGGGAGGACAACAGCGGGGAGAGCGCCGGCGACGCCGGCCGAAACCCATGTCGGAAAACGAACAGATCGTAAGCCGAAAGGCGTTCCAGAAGGATCCGGGCCGCCAGCTCACCATGCGCCCCAGACACCTGCAGGTACTCGTAAAGAAGTGGGTCGGAAAGATCAGGACGGGTCGTGGCGAGCGGCAGAGTGACGAGCAGAAACACCGCCACGTTGAGACCGATGAGCAGGTAGTTGGCGTAGGGGATTCCCGGCGGATTGGGGGTATCGCCGACCGGCAGAAACATGGTGTCAGACCTCCGCAGAAAGCGTCTGCGACAGGCCCTGAAGTGCCGCCGCGCTGTTGAGCTTAACACAGCCGGCCCCCTTTACACCACTCTTGCTTTTTGCCCGGCAAAGGGCTATTCTCTCGGCCACCGGAGGTTGACCGTCGTGAATTTTCTCTACATCCTCGATCTCATCGGCACCGCCGCCTTTGCCGCATCCGGCGCCTGGGCAGGCATCCGCCGCGACATGGACCTGTTCGGAGTGCTGGTGCTGGGCATGGTCACCGCCACCGGCGGCGGCACCCTGCGCGACATGCTGCTCGGCGACTTCCCCCCCTTCTGCCTGAAAAACGAAGCCTACCTTTTCATCTCCATCGCCGTCTCCCTGGCCGTTTTTTTCCTGCACCGGCGACTCGGCTTTCTGCAACACCCCCTGCTCTATTTCGACGCCATCGGCCTCGGCACCTTCGTCGTCATCGGCACCGGCAAGGCCCTTGAGTATCAGATGGGCTTCATCGGCGCGGTCTGCATGGGAATCATCACCGCCACGGCCGGCGGCGTGGTGCGCGACGTCCTTTCCAACCAGGTACCGTTGATCCTGCGCAAGGAGGTCTATGCCTCAGCCTGTCTGGCCGGCGGAGCGCTAATGGTTCTGCTGCACCACACCCCCCTGCCGCCAGCGCTGGTCGCCACCGTCGCCGCCTTGACCGTCATCGCGCTGCGACTACTGGCCATCCGACACAACTGGTCACTGCCCCGGGCACAGACCTGAAAGCCTGACGAAACCCTTGATTTAACCGCAATTTTATTTATCATTATCCTGCAAGCGGGAATGCAATTGAACACTTGGGAGGAAACCACATGCATGCTGTGCGATTGAAAGGTACCGCAAAAACCCTACGGATCGGTAAAGTGGTCTGCCTGGCGCGCAACTACAGCGACCACATCAAAGAACTTGGCAACGAGACTCCGGAAAAACCGGTGTTGTTCATCAAGCCTTCGAGCAGCGTCATCGGCCACCGGGAAACAGTCTTCATCCCCGACTTTTCCCAGGACTGCCACCACGAGGTGGAACTGGCCGTGCTGATCGGTAAATGGGGCAAAAACATCAACGCCAAAGAGGCGCTCGCTCACGTCGCCGGCTACGGAGTGGGCATCGACATGACCCTGCGCGACGTTCAGAACGACCTGAAAAAGAAGGGGCTTCCCTGGGAAATCGCCAAGGGCTTCGACACCGCCTGCCCGCTGTCGGACTTCATTCCCGCCAGCGAAGTTGCTGATCCGAGCAACTTGCGGATCACCCTCAAGGTCAACGACCAGTTGCGCCAGGACGGCTCGACGGCCCAGATGATGCGCCAGGTTCCTGAAATCATCCAGGCCGTTTCCGAAATATTCACCCTCGAAGAAGGGGATATCATCCTAACCGGCACCCCGGCAGGGGTCGGCCCGGTTAGAAGCGGAGACCAAATGACTGCAGAGATCGAAGGAATCGGCCAACTGGAGATCCAGGTTCAATGAAACCGAAAATTGTACTAATCGGCCCCGGCCGGCTCGGCCAGGCGGTGACCTGCCTCCTTGCCGATGCCGGGTACCCGGTCGCTGCCGTGATCAGCCGCGACCCCGACCGGGCCCTCTCTGCCGCCCGCTTTGTTGGCAACCGTGATGCAGCCACCACCGACCTCGCGCGGGCCAGAGAAGGCGACATCGTTCTGCTGACACTGCCTGACGATTTTCTGGCCGAAGCAGCCCTGCAGCTGCGCACGAACGGCTGGCTGGCCCCGGATGCGGTACTGATCCATTTCAGCGGGCGCCATCCGGCCGCCATCCTCAACCAGGGCTCGGCCCCAGCCGTCCTCGCCCTATCACTGCATCCGCTGCAGACCTTTGCCGATGCGGTCGCCGGCCTGCGCAACCTCCCCGGAACCCCATTTTCGGTGGAAGGAGAAGAGTCCCTCCTTCCTCTCGGCGAAACCCTGGTCGAAGCGATGGGAGGAAGGCCCTTCCGCATCCGCAGCGAGCAGAAACCCCTCTACCATGCCGCCGCCTGTGTCGCCTCCAACTACCTGATCACCCTGACCGCTGCGGCCGGACAGATCATGGCCGCCTGCGGCTTTTCCGAAGAAGAGGCGCTAAAGCTGCTGACCCCCTTGCTCAAAGGGACCGGCCGCAACCTGATCACCCTCAACCCAAAACAGGCGCTGACCGGCCCCATTGCCCGTGGCGATGTGCAAACCGTCGCCAGCCATCTCGAAGCTATGGCGGACCTGCCAAACGAATTGAGGGATATTTACCGGGTGATGGGAAAAGCGACGGTAAAACTGGCTCTGCAGAAGGGAACCTTGGGTGAGCGGCAGGCCGAAGAGATCCTCGAACTGCTGAAAGATTAACAGACTACAACCAAGGCAAGGAGAATGACGCAGGGTCGCAGAGCAAGCCTAAGAAGAAACCAATTTGTCTAAGATTCCCCCCTGCGCCTTTGCGTCTCTGCGTTTAAATTAGCCTATTATTTGCCTTGGCCTTTTTTGGGTTATAGTCCCGAACTAAAGTGCAGCCTGACGCAATCGGTTGCTCAGGTGATGGGCCAGGCGGGTCGGCTCGGGCATCCGGTAGCGACGGGTGCATGCAAGCACCAGCTCGACCGCCCCGGCGACGTCGATCAGGTGACCGGGTGAGATGTACATCGGCTTGACCCGGTCGCGGGTCGTCAGTACGGCCCCCACTTCATCCTCTTTTAACAGCAAGGGCACCAAGTCCCCCCGCCGCATACCCGGTTCGGCATGCTCGCCGCACAGGCGGCTTTTGGCGCAGCCGACCGTCGGCAGGTCGAGCCAGAGCCCGAGATGGCTGGCCAAGCCCAGGCGTCTGGGATGAGCAATCCCCTGGCCGTCGACCAGCACCGCATCGGGAATAGTGCTCAACCCGCGGAAGGCGTCGAGAACCACAGGCAGTTCGCGAAACGAGAGCAATCCGGGAACGTAAGGAAAATCGACCCGAGCGACAGCATGGGCCTGATCGATCAGTTCCAGAGAGGGAAGCTTGAGCACCACCACAGCGGCGAAAAACAGGTCGCCATGCTTTTCGTAGGAGACATCGACCCCAGCCACCGTCGCCACCGGCTGCGGCAGCCGTTTTTGCACCCGAACCTGCCCCGCCAGAGCCTGCTGCAGGGCGATCGCCCCGTGACAATCCACCTTCCAGCCATGCAGTTCGGCAAACTCCATCTCTGCCCCCTCGCACGATCAGCTACCGATCAATTACCGCAGCGCAGCAATTTCTTTCCGTCTTGAAACAGAATTTCCACCTTGTTTGGAACTACTGAAACCACCAGCCCGAAACCAAAAGTCGGGTGACTGATCCAGCTTTTCACCTTGTAGGTTCCATCCATGCGGTAAGGAACCGCCTTGGCCGGATCGGCGTCCTGGCTGGCAGAAAGCCACTGCTCCTGCTCGAGAACAACCGCCTTCGAGCGAGCAGTGCGAGCGGCCTTGGCCGTCTTCGCTGCCGCGGTCGCCCGGGGTTTGACCACTTTTTCGGGTTTCTCGGCTTTGGGGGCACGGTAATTGTGCGCCCCACCGCAGGTGTTGCACTGTACGCGCACCACCTTGTCTTCGACCATGGCAATGATTGTATGATTGGAAATGACCCGGCATTTAGTGCAGCGGGCATCAATATAATCTCCAGCAGAAGGCTTCTTGCTGCTCATATGTATCCTTTAACGAAAGAAAAAAGCCACAGGTCCATCCCCTGTGGCTGTTACAGCGAAGTGTATCGAATTTGAATTTATAACATTGGGCTGCGTGGCTGTCAAGCCGACGCCACCCGTTCCGACAAGAATCTCAGTTCACCACGTTGCTGCTCTCACCAGCCAGAAAATAGCGGACATTGGCAACGGCGGTGGCCATCAGGCGCTGTCGCGCGGCCCGAGTCGCCCAAGCGATATGCGGGGTAATCATGCAGCCTTCGGCCTGCAATAGCGGATTGGCGACTGACGGCGGTTCACTCGACAGCACATCGAGACCGGCCCCGGCCAGCTTGCCGCTGTTGAGCGCATCAGCCAGGGCCGCCTCGTCGACCAGCGGACCACGCCCGGTGTTAATAAGCCAGGCGCCAGATTTCATTCGAGCCAAGCGTGAGGCGTCAACCATCTGTTCGGTTTCTGGAGTGAGCGGACAGTGCAGGCTGAGCACATCGCTGCGACCGAAGAGGGTATCGAGATCAGTAAATTCGACATCTTCCGCATCGCGGGTATCTTGATACTTCTCCGGATGGCGGGTATGCACCAACACAGTCATGCCGAAGGCCAAGGCCAGGGTAGCCACCCTCCGGCCGATAGCGCCGTATCCAACTATCCCCAGAGTCAGACCGTCGAGTTCGATCAGCGGCCGATCCCAGAAAGCAAAATCGGGACTGGTACTCCAGGCGCCCTCACGCACCAACCGGGCATGGTGACCGACCTGGCTGGTCATTTCCAGGAGCAGGGCAAAGACCATCTGCGCCACTGAAGCGGTACTGTAGCCAGGCACATTCGTGACCGGGATACCCCGCTGGCGAGCGGCAGCCGCATCGACGACGTTGTAACCGGTGGCCAGCACCCCGATATATTGCAGGTCGGGGAGAGCAGCAATGATCTCCGCTGACAAAACCGTCTTGTTGGTCAACACAACCTGGACCCCGGCAACTCGTTCAAGAACCTTATCTACGGGAGTACGATCATAAACCTTACAGTCTCCAAGTTTGTCCAGATCGCCCCAGCTCAAATCGCCGGGGTTGAGGGCATATCCGTCGAGTACGACAATCTTCATCTGCTACTCCGTCTTTAAAAAAACACGCATCATCACTTCTATTTTGAAATTTTATCACACCGGTCATAGATCGACAGATGGATTTTTCAGTTCCCAATAACAAAAAAAGCCGCCGGCACTCAGTGCCAGCGGCTTCCCGTTCAACTTAGTCCATGTAAAAGGACTTATTTCTCTTCTTTCAGCACGGCATGAGCCGCAGCCAACCGGGCGATGGGCACCCGGAAGGGAGAGCAGGAAACGTAGTCGAGCCCGATCTGGTGACAGAAGATGACGCTCGAAGGTTCGCCGCCGTGCTCACCGCAGATACCGAGTTTAATAGCGGGTCGAGCAGCTCGCCCCTTCTCGCAACCCATCTTCACCAGCTGGCCGACTCCGGCCTGGTCGATGGCGACAAAGGGGTCGGTGGGGAAAATCTCGCCTTCGACGTAGAAGGGCAGAAACTTGCCGGCATCGTCACGAGACAGACCGTAGGTGGTCTGGGTCAGGTCGTTGGTGCCAAAGGAGAAGAATTCAGCTTCCTCGGCAATCGCGTCGGCGGTCAGGGCCGCGCGGGGGAGCTCGATCATGGTGCCGATCAGGTACTCGACCTCGACGCCGTAACGGGCGATGACGTCGTCGGCAATCTTGACGGCGTTCGCCTTGAGAATCGCCAGTTCTTTCACCTCGCTGACCAGCGGGATCATGATTTCAGGGATAATCGAGAAGCCTTCGTTCTTGATCAGTTCGCAGGCCGCTTCCATGATCGCCTGAACCTGCATGTCATAGATTTCGGGGAAAGTAACCCCGAGACGGCAGCCGCGATGGCCAAGCATGGGGTTGAATTCATGCAGGAATTCAACCTTGTTCTTGAGCATCTGCGCGGTAACATCCATGACCTTGGCCAGCTCGTCGATATCCGCTTCCTGCTGCGGGAGGAACTCGTGCAGCGGCGGGTCGAGCAGGCGAATGGTGACCGGCAGCCCCTTCATTTCGCGGAACAGGCCGATGAAGTCACCCTTCTGCATGGGCAGGATCTTGGTCAGGGCGCGCTTGCGACCGTCGAGATCTTCGGCCAGAATCATTTCGCGCACCGCCATGATGCGATCGGCTTCGAAGAACATGTGCTCGGTACGGCAGAGGCCAATCCCTTCGGCGCCGAACTCGCGGGCCACCTTGGCATCCTTGGGGGTGTCGGCGTTAGTACGCACTTTGAGCCGGCGGTACTTGTCGACCCACGCCATCAACTGGCCGAAATCGCCGGTCAATTCGGGCTGTACGGTCGGCACTTCGCCCTTCATCACTTCGCCGGTGGAACCGTCGAGGGTGATGACATCGCCCTTTTGGATCACTACACCGTTTTTCGCGGTGAATTCCTGGGCCCGGTAATTGACAACGATATCGCCACAACCGGCGACGCAGCACTTGCCCATGCCGCGGGCAACAACCGCCGCATGAGAGGTCATGCCACCGCGGGCGGTGAGAATGCCCTTGGCCGCGTGCATGCCATGAATATCTTCAGGGCTGGTTTCAACCCGGACCAGGATAACCTTAAGACCGATCTTGGCGGCTTCTTCTGCCTCATCTGCAGTGAAAACCACTTCGCCGCAAGCGGCGCCTGGCGAAGCGGGCAGACCTTTGGCGATCACCGTCTTGGGTGCCTTGGGATCCAGGGAAGGATGCAGCAGTTGGTCAAGCTGAGCCGGCTCGACTCGCAGCACCGCCTCCTTGTCGCTGATCAACCCCTCATTCTTCATGTCGACAGCGGTCTTTACCGCGGCCTGAGCGGTGCGCTTGCCGTTGCGAGTCTGCAGCATGTAAAGCTTGTTCTTCTCGATGGTGAACTCGATATCCTGCATATCCTTGTAATGCTTCTCAAGAATGTCGCGGATTTTCGCCAACTGGGCGTAACAGTCGGGCAGAACGTCTTCCATGGCCGGCAGATCGCCCGGTTTGTGCTTGGCCTTGTTGATCGGCTGCGGGGTGCGGATACCGGCGACGACATCCTCGCCCTGGGCATTGACCAGGTACTCGCCGTAGAAATAATTTTCACCGGTGGAGGGGTCACGGGTGAAGGCCACGCCGGTGGCGCAATCGTCGCCCATGTTGCCATAAACCATCGACTGAACGTTGACGGCGGTCCCCCATTCGGCGGGAATATTGTTGAGCCGGCGATAGGTGATGGCACGAAAGTTCATCCAGGAACCGAACACGGCACCAATCGCCCCCCACAACTGCTCCTGGGGATCCTCGGGAAATTCGCGGCCGAGCTCTTCCTTGACTTTATTTTTGAACTGGCTGACCAGTTCTTTCAAGTCGTCAGCGCTCAGGGCGGTGTCGAGTTCAACGCCGCGTTGTTCCTTCATCTGCTCGAGCAGATGCTCGAGAATATCGCCGTCCATGTCCATGACAACGTTGGCATACATCTGGATGAAGCGACGATAGGAGTCGTAGGCGAAGCGGGGGTCGCCGCTCTGCTCGATGACACCTTGCACGGTCTCGTCGTTGAGACCGAGATTGAGCACCGTGTCCATCATACCGGGCATCGAGGCGCGGGCGCCGGAACGCACCGACACCAACAGCGGATTCTTCTTATCGCCGAATTTTTTGTTCATCAGGGCTTCGACCTGCTTGAGCTTTTCTTCGACCTGGCCCTTGAGTTCAGCCGGATACTGCCGGTTGTTCTTATAGAACTCGGTGCAGACTTCCGTCGTCAGGGTGAACCCTGCTGGCACCGGCAGACCAATCGAAGTCATTTCCGCCAGGTTGGCACCTTTGCCGCCGAGCAGATTTTTCATGTCTGCTTTGCCTTCAGCTTTCCCGTCGCCGAAGAAATACACATACTTCATACTCATCAATTTACTCCTCCATGTTGTTATTACTACCCCATTTTTTACCGAAAAAGCGCTACCAGTAGAGCCAACACTGTAATGACCTCAAGCGGTTGATATTGCTTCTGAATAGCAGTTATCAGGCCGCGCGGAGATGGTCAGCATAGGGTCACTCCTTACCAAAGGTTTTATTGAGGGAGGAAATCTCCCTTTCTTTTGATTTCGGATACGCTGTCGATACAAAATTATTTTTTAGCAACGACAATGGAACATTAAGCAATCCGGGAGAAATCCGCGATCCCGGCAAAGAGTTTGGCAACCTGGGTCAGGAGAGCCAAGCGGTTGGTACGCACCGTTTCTTCCTTGGCCATAACCATAACCCCCTCGAAGAAGGTATCAACCGGTCCACGCAAGGTGGCAATAGCGCCAAGGGCCGCAGCATAGTCTCCGTCGGCGATTCGGGCCAGCACCTCGGTCTGAGTCTTCTGTGTCGCTTCGAACAGCTCCCTTTCGCTGTCTTCTTCAAAGAGAGCAGCATCAACCGGGGTCCCCACCCCGCCTTTGATAATGTTCACTACCCGCTTAAAGGCGACGGCCAGAGGCTCGAAATCATCCTGCCCTTTGAGTGCGGCAAGGGACTTGACCCGCTCGAGAGCATCGACCGCATCGTCGAAGGAAGCGGCCAGGACCGCATCGACAGCATCCTGCGGATAGCTCTGCCCGGTGAGCAGGTTGAAGAAGCGCAGGCGGATGAACTCGAGAACATCGGTTTTGACTTCTTCGGCCGGCCGGGTCAATTTGGCTGCGAGCAGATCGACGCTCTTGCCGATCAATTCCGGCAGCGAAATCCGGTAGCCACGTTCGAGAATGATATTGAGAATGCCTATAGCACTACGACGCAGAGCGTAAGGATCGGCAGTTCCGGTCGGAATCAGGCCGACACCGAAACAGCCGCAGATGGTATCGATTTTATCGGCGAGGGAAACCAGAGCGCCGACATTGTCGCTCGGCAATTCGCCTCCGGCCTGGATCGGCAGGTAGTGCTCATAGATCGCCTTGGCGACTCGGGGATTTTCCCCCTCAATGGTTGCGTACTCGCGCCCCATGATCCCCTGCAGTTCGGGAAACTCGTAGACCATGCCCGACTCGAGGTCGCACTTGGCCAGCAGAGCGGCGCGATCGGCCAGGTCCCTGACTTCGGCATCGACCTGATCGGCCAAGCCGACAGCCAGGTCGCGAAAGCGCATGACCTTTTCATAGCTGGTGCCGAGCTTGGCCTGATAGACGACGTTCTTCAGGTTCTCCAGGCGGCTTTCAAGCCTGACCTTCTGGTCTTGGGTATAGAAGAACATGGCATCTGAAAGACGCGGGCGAATAACCCTCTCGTTGCCACTGATGACCACCTGAGGATCTTCGGCGCGGGTGTTCGATACAGTGATGAACTTGGGCAGCAGCTTCCCTTCGTTGTCGACCAGCGAGAAGTAGCGCTGATGCTCGCGCATGGTGGTGATCAGCAGTTCGCGCGGCAGCTGCAGGTACTTCTCCTCGAAGGTTCCGCACAGGGGGGTGGGATCCTCGACCAGGCAGGTAACCTCGTCGAGCAGCCCCTCGTCCTGCAGCAGGTTGCCGCCGGCCGCATCAGCGGTAGCCTGAATCTGCCCGGCGATCAGCTGACGACGCTTATCCATATCGGGGATAACGAAATGACGCTCGGCCTCGGCCAGGTAACTGTCGACGCCGGCGACCGCGAAAGTTTGGGGGGCCATAAAGCGGTGGCCGCGGGAGAGTTTGCCGCTTTTGAGATTACCGTAGTCGAAGGGAACGACATTGCCGCCGTATAGAGCAACAATCCAGTGCATTGGGCGGGCAAAGCGAATATCGAGGTCTTTCCAACGCATCGACTTTTTAAACGGGATACTGGTGATAACCCGGGGGAATATTTCGGGAAGGAGGTCGGCGGTCGTGCCCCCTTCGACGACCTTGGAAAGAAACAGGTATTCCCCTTTATCGGTCTGACGGGTGGTTAGCTCAGACACATCGACCCCGTTGGAGCGGGCGAAACCGAGAGCCGCCTTGGTCGGCTTGCCCTCGGCGTCAAAAGCGACCTTGATCGAAGGTCCGGAGAGTTCCAGTTCCTGGCGCTGCTGTTCGGCCGCCACGTCGGCCACCGAGATAGCAAGGCGACGGGGGGTGGCAAAGGTGCGCACCTTGCCGTAAGCGATTCGCGCATTGTCGAGTTCTTTGCAGAGCAGTCGCTCGAGGTCGCGCATGGCCGGCCGCTGAAATCCGGCGGGAAGTTCTTCTGTCCCAATTTCAAGAAACAATTCTGCAGCCATAAAATATCTCCAAAATCCAGAATCAAAAATCAAGAAGCCAGAAGCTTGTACAGTGCTTCTGGCTCCCGGTTTTTAACCATTTATTTTTTTAGTAGCGGGAACCCCAGCTTTTCTCGCTGGGCCACGTACACCTCGGCACACATACGGGACAAGTTTCGGACCCTGCCGATGTAGTGGGCACGTTCGGTCACCGAAATGGCGCCGCGGGCATCAAGCAGATTGAACGCGTGAGAACACTTGAGCACGTAGTCGTAGGCGGGAAAAACCAGATCGCGTGCGGCGATCTCCTTGCACTCCTTTTCATACATGTCGAAAAGGCTGAACAGCATGCCGGTATCGGCAACTTCAAAATTGTAGGTCGAATGCTCCACCTCGGTCTGGTGGTGAACGTCACCGTACTTAACCCCCTTGATCCACTCGAGGTCGTAGACATTGTCGACCCCCTGCAGGTACATGGCGATGCGCTCGCAACCGTAGGTGATTTCGCCGGAGACCGGCTTCAAGTCGATGCCGCCAGCCTGCTGAAAGTAGGTAAACTGGGTAATCTCCATGCCATCGAGCCAGACTTCCCAGCCGAGCCCCCAGGCCCCGAGAGTCGGCGATTCCCAGTCGTCCTCGACAAAGCGGATGTCGTGCTTCGACGAATCGATGCCGAAGCTTTTCAGGGAGTCGAGGTAGAGATCCTGAATGTTTTCCGGCGACGGTTTGAGAATAACCTGAAACTGGTAGTAATGCTGCAGACGGTTGGGATTCTCTCCATAACGGCCGTCGGTGGGACGCCGTGAGGGTTCGACGTAAGCGACTTTCCAGGGCTCGGGGCCGAGAACGCGGAGAAATGTGGCGGGGTTGAAGGTGCCGGCCCCCTTTTCGACATCATAGGGCTGCTGGATGATGCATCCCTGCTTGGCCCAGTAGTTCTGCAAAGATAAAATAAGGTCTTGAAAAGTCACGATACCTCCAGGCAACAGCTGAGCAGAATCCGCTTAAAACGACCGGTTAAACCCGGATTATTTTGTACACAGTATGCACAGCCTCAAAGATGAAAGTTTATCCCGCCTAAGGATTCATGTCAAGCCGGAATCTCCGACAAAAGCGCCAGTTAGCCCGCCTCACCCGCAGCCGAAAACGGCATGACCTGCTCCAGAAAAGCCGCCGACCGCAACGGCCGTGGCAGGTGACAACGCAGAGTGTCAGCGATCAGTCGCTCCCCATCAGCCAGGGTCTGCTGACTGAGCCCGATCTCCGCAAAAAGAGTCAGCGGTCCACGCAGGATCCGCGCTACCGAACCGATGGTCAGCAGGCTGATGGCAACAGAACGCCCGCCCCCGGCACAGGCCGGGCAAAGGCTCCCCCCGCGCTCGGCGGCAAACTGCACGTTAGGCCCAGGCAAGCCACCGAAACAGGAGGCACAATGAAGCAGATGAGGGATATAGCCGGAAAGGTTGAGCAAGCGCAGCTCAAACAGGAGTCGAGCCAGGGGCGTGCCGCCCCTGGCGGACAGGTGATCAAGCAGGGCGCGCAACAGATCGTAGACCTGATCCTGCGCCTCCTCCTCAGCAAACAGCGCCTCAATCAGCTCACAAGCATAGCCGGCCAAGGCGATGGCTGGCAGATCGGACCGCAGACCGACCCGCAAGTCGATCAACTCGGCCTCCTTCAAATTCACCAGCCCACCGGAGCGCCCCGGCGACCAGTATAGTGTCACACTGGCAAAGGGTTCGAGAGAGGCAGCAAAGCGCCGCCGACTCTTGCGGGCGGCCCGGGCGAAGCCTCGCAATCGGCCATAGCCGGGAGCGAAAAAAGTGACGATGCGGTCAGATTCACCATAATCGAGATGGCGCAAAACAATCGCCTCGGAACGAAATTCCCGCATCCGGCGCGCCCAGCCCCTACCTCAAGTAATCCAGGAAAATGGTTGCAGTGCCGAAATAGATCAAGATGCCGGTGATATCGTTGGCCGTCTGCACGAAGGGGGTAGAAGCAATCGCCGGATCGACCCCGAGTTTTTTGAAGAAAGCCGGGGCCATCACCCCCATGGTCGCCGCCACGGTCATAGCCGTGACCATAGCTATCCCGACCACCAGACCGAGATAGGGATTGTGATGCCAACCAAACGCCACCACGCCGATGGTGCATCCACACACCACCCCCATGATCAGCCCCACTCGCAGTTCCTTGAAAATAACCTTGCGCATGGTGTTGACATCAATCCGGCCGGTAGCAAAACCGCGCACCACGATGGTCGCCGACTGACCGCCGACATTCCCCCCCATGCCGGTGATGACCGGGATGAAGGAGATCAGGGCGATGACTTCCTTCAGCGTCACCTTGAACATCCACATCAGGTAGCCGGTAATCACCCCGCCGAACAGGTTGGTAATCAACCAAGGGAGGCGCAACCGGGCAATCTTGAAGGATTTATAACCGTACAGCAGCTCCTCGTCACTGGAGCCGGCCATCTTGTAGATATCCTCGGTAGCCTCTTCACGCATGACGTCGATAACATCATCGACGGTAATGATCCCCATCAGCTTGTTTCCCTCGTCGACAACGGGAATCGCCAGAATGTTATACTTGGCGACCAACTGGGCCACATCTTCCTGGTCGATGTCGGTACGGACACTGATCACCTCGGTGGTCATGATGTCCTTGAGCAGAGCCGACGGCGGCACGGTCAGCAACTGGCGCAGCGACAGCACCCCGACCA
>JAQYWA010000295.1 GCA_030145265.1 Desulfuromonas sp.
GTCGTATCTCCCGGGTTCAGACGGACCGGAAATAATCCGGCCATTTCAATTCGTCAGTAACACACCACCCATGCCATCCTAACGTATGGCCGGAATAAACAACACCGGCCGTGCAGTGTGTCGTGCTACTTGGTGGGCGACGCTGCCCAACACCAATTCACGAGCGACCCCCTTGCCCTGCGTTCCCATCAGGACCAGGGAGCAATTCCAGCCCTTGGCGACCTCCAGTATTTTATCCCCGGGGTGGCCTAGTGCTACCTCCACGTGAACCTGGGACGCCCCCAAGTCTTCCAGGTGGTGCTTCAATCGATGCAACTTGTTACGGTCGAGATTTTGCAACTCTTCGAGGCGATGGCTGAGGCGGGCTTCCGGTCGTGCATGATCCCGGACATGCAGCAACGTCACCTGGCACCGGGTGGCACGAACCACCCTTTCCAGGTAAACAAAAGCCACTTCGGCCGTATCGGAAAAATCGGTCGGGAAAAGTACCCGGCTGAAAAGTTCGCGGCATTCACGGATACACTCGTCCGTGGGGATTGTACTGCGTATGAGTAGAACCGGGCGGGATGTAAAGTGTAGTAATTTTGTACAGACATTGCCCAATGCCACACGTTGCAGCACGATGGATTCCGTCACGCCGCGCCCGTGGGTGCCTATAACGATCACCGATACATCATGTTTTTCGGCCAGGGAGTGCAGGGCGGGGGCCGGCACCCCCAAGGGCATTTCAATGGTGACTTTGAGCCCGGATTTCTCCAGCAGACTTTTCTGCCGTTCCATTTCCGGTCGGGCTTGCTCGGCCAACATTTTCTCTAGGCCGGGAGTATTGGCCACGTAGATCACGTGAGCCAGGATCGCCTCTTCGATGCCCAGAGTCTTCATCTGGGCGCAACAGGCAAGAATATTTTCGTCCGGGACGCTGGGGTCGACGCAAACCAGTATTCGCTTGAACATTTCGTTCCTCCCACAGGTTTGGTTGTTGCGGAGGCAGGTTATTGATGAGCCGCCAGCAACCGATTGATGGTTTTGGCAAACGTCCTTTCTTCAGGGAAACTGATAGCCCCGGCCGGGCAAAGCCGGCCGCAGGTGCTGCTGCTACTGCTCTTTTCTGCACCGATGGCCGGATACCAAGGGAATTTTTCGTGGGAAATTCCGTGACCACTCGCTCATGGCCCCTCCCTCAAGCGTCGTCAGTCCGCTGCGGCCAGCCGCCCAAAAAACTGCCGCTTCATAGTCATCCCTCTTCGCTCACGGGATTTCCCCGTCAGTTCCCTGATGCCGATACCGCCGCACCCGTGGTTTTGTTTGTTAACACCCACCGTTTTGAAGGCGTCCCTGAACATCTTGGTGAAGCTCGGGCAGGGTCCCTGACATACACAGAGAATGAATCCTTTTTTGCCGGACATAAGTCAGCTGACTGTTTACGGTTGCCTTGAATCGTCGTTTTGCTTCACCAGCTCCCGGACGAGATCATCGATCTTACCCGAGGTCACCTGACGAATGCGCCCCGCCAGCTTCAGGGCGCGAGCAATGGTTCGGTTGTCTAGACCCGCCTCACGGGCGGCCTTGAGATGATACTCCAGTCAGCTTTCGCAGCCGCCTGCCGCTGAAGCGGCGATGGCGACCAGTTCCTGAATTTGTGTATCCCACTTCATGGCAACCTCCGACATTAACCTTTCTTACAATGGCGCGCTGTACACCAGCCACACGCCCCCGGCTATCACCATAATACCGCAGATTTTCTTAAGGATCAGGGCGCCTCTCGATTTTTCATTCCAGTCCAGATAATTCTGGATGAGTTCGGTGAAGGTACCGGCCAGAACAATTACCGCGCAATGACCCAGGCCGTATGCAAAAAGGAGTGAAATGCCGTAAAGCATGTTGTCGGCCGCCTGGCTGAAGGCAACGGCGAGCATTGGCGCCATGTAGGCGAAGGTGCAGGGTCCCAAGGCGATACCGAAGATCAGGCCGAGCAGGAATGCGGCGAGCATCCCCTTGCGAACCACGCCGACCTGCCCCGGCCCCGACCACGGCATGGGAATGATTTCGAGCAAGTGCAACCCCACCAGCACAAAGATGGCCGCTACAAACCAGTTGGCCCAGGGGCCGAGATCGCCCATCATCCTCCCGGCAGCGGCGGTGATAACACCGATTAAACCAATGGTGATGAGAATGCCAACGGCGAACAGGTTAGAGATGATGAAAGCGCGCCGGGTGGTCATTTGCCCCTGGCCGTCGATAAAGCCGACAATCAGGGGAATGCTCGCCAGGTGGCAGGGCGAGAGAACGACGCTCAGCACACCCCATGCGAGCGCGGCCGACAGAGCGATCAACGGTGTTCCAGTAACGGCCTTGGTCAAAGCGATGAAGAGCGATTCCATAAATTCATCTCATCAGTTCGTGAAGTCAAAGCCGAGTGTGCGCCATTTGGCGAGGATATCCTCTTTACTGATGAAGCCGGAGTGGCGAGCCAGTTCCTTGCCAGAAGCGTCGTAAAAAATCTGAGTCGGAATCATCCTTACGCCATATTCGGAAGCTTTTTCTTTGGCTTTCCAGACGTCGATGAATTCAACTACGAACTTCCCAGCGTACTCCGTACTCAATTCTTCGAGAATCGGCGCCATCATTTTACAGGGGATGCACTTGTCGGCACCAAGGTCGATTAGTCGCGGCAGGCCGGTATTTTCCATCTTTCCGCTGGGGGCTGTTTCGGCATTACCGCAGGCAGCCAGGATTAAAAACAACAGGACAATGAAAGCTGAACCCACAAATCTGGGGAATGACATTTTTCACCTCGAACAATCGCTTGAAGTTGTTGGGAATGGTTCACGGACGGATCAATTTCATGATCTGGTCGGGCTTAAGAACTTTTCCCTGTGAAACCACCCTGCCGTCAATTGCAAGTCCAGGCGTGGTCATGCAGCCAAACTTCATGATGTCATTAATGCTTGTTATCTTTTCAAACTCCACCTCTTCACCCATAACCTGGGCAGCCTCTTTGGCGTTGGCGGCCAATTCGTTACATTTGGCACAGCCGGTTCCAAGAATCTGGATTTTTTTCATTCGCTTTCTCCTTTTTCTGAAATTAGTAGACCATCAACCAAAAAACGCGCCATAGATCAGTCCGGAAATCGTTGCCATGGTGATTACCAGTGCGACAAAAGCTACCGTCTTTTTCGTGCCCAT
>JAQYWA010000296.1 GCA_030145265.1 Desulfuromonas sp.
CAGCGCGACCCGGTGGATGAATTTCTGTTCGATAAAAAACGCGGCTACTGCGAATTTTTCGCCTCATCCTTCGCCCAACTGCTGCGGCTTAGCGGGGTCCCGGCCCGGCTGGTCGGCGGCTACTACGGCGGCGAGTACAACCAGCTCGGGGGCTACTACCTGGTCACCGAGGACACCGCCCATGTCTGGGTCGAAGCGCTGCTCGACGACGGCCGCTGGCTCCGCTTCGATCCCAGCCGGCTGGCCAGCAACGCCGACACCGCACTGCTCGCCGGCCGGGCCCGGCAGCTCGGGATCGGCCGGCGGCTGGCCGACTCCATCGATTATTTCTGGACCCAGGCGGTGATCACCTACGACTTCAGCCGCCAGTTCCAGATCGCCAAGGACGCCCGCAACAGCCTGCGCGGCAAGACACCAAGCCTGACCGTCAAACCGGTGCTGATCGGCCTGGCGGCACTCTGCGTTGTCAGCGTATTGATAAGGCAGTTTCGAAAAGGGGGGAAGAGTCGGGAGGAGCGGATTCTGCGGGCCTTTATGCGCCAGGTGAGGAAACGTCACGGGCTGGCGACAATACCGCAAGGAATGGGACTGCATGAACTGGCGCAGCGGCTGAATGATCCCCTGTGCCGGGAATTCGCCGAACTCTACGGCGGCGCGATCTACCGGGACCGGCGACTAACGAACGGTGAACTGCAACGGCTGCGGGAACTGGTCAGGGAACTAGCGGACGGGAGGTTGAAAACTTAGCTAGTCTCCATTCGGAAACTATGGATGGGACTAGTGCTGTTTTCATATGGGAAACGAACTATGCCGAAGGCGTGCCACCACCGCCGCCTTTCGACCTGCGCGACCGGCGTCTTCTCGGGCGCGTCGATTTGCGCCGGTCGGAAGCATCGCCCTTTCTCTTTTCCTGGAATTGCTCATCCTGCGCCAGGGCTTCCCGCCACTCGGCGGCCAACTGGGAGCCTTCCGGGGATTCGGCATGCCAGAGGGTGAAAAATTCGAGGGATTGGGGCGTCATCGGATGCTGCAGGAAGCGCCGTTCCCCCCGTTTGCCGCGGCCACGACTGAGCCGGAACATGCCGACCATCAGCTCCCGGGCCTGGTGGCGGATGCCGTGAGCCACATGAAAATAGCCGCAATGGGGCGAAAGGACCAGGCCGGCGATCCGGACCGCATCGGTGACCGTGACCTCGCTATCCGGGGGACAGGCCCGCAGAAAGCGAGACAGATAGATGGCAGCCAGGGCAAAGTGTTCTTCGATCGGCACGCCGGAAGCGGTGCGGGCGTCGATCCGGTCGAGCAGGGCGAAAGTCTCCTCCTCCCCCTCGAAACCAGCCAGCAGGTGCGGCAGCAGGCCAAGCGCCTGCGCATTGCGCAACACCTCGCCGCCGACCCGGTGCCGGAACAGCTCCATCACCTCTTCGCGGATGCGAGCCGGGGCCGCCTCGGCGATCAGCGGGGCGCCCACGTAGATTCCCTGACGCACCGCGTCGTCGAGTGAAAAACCGAGTCGGGCGGCAAATTCCAGCGCCCGCAGCATGCGCACCGGATCTTCGGTAAAGCGCACCAGAGGGTCGCCAATCACCCGCAGGCGCCGGGCCTCGAGGTCGGCCAGTCCACCGACATAATCGATGATGGAGAAGGTCTTGATATCGTAGAACAGGGCGTTGATGGTGAAATCCCGACGAAAGGCATCTTCCTGCGGGGTACCAAAGATATTTTCAGTAAAGAAGAAATGATCCGCCGGATCTTCGGGAAGGTCGTCGGGACGGGCCTGGCGGCGGAAGGTGGCCACTTCGATCACTTCGTTGGCACCAAAGCGGACGTGGCCCAAACGAAACCGACGCCCGACCAGGAAGCAGTTGCGGAACAACTTCTTGACCTGGTTGGGAGTGGCATCGGTGCCGACGTCAAAATCCTTGGGCGTACGCCCCAGCAGCAGATCGCGCACCCCGCCACCGACCAGGTAGGCCTTGTGCCCCTGCCGGGACAAGCGATACAGCACCTTGAGGGTATTTTCGTCGATCCTCTTGCGGGAGATGCTGTGCTCGGAGCGGGACAGGACAACCGGCTGGCCGGCTTCTGGGATTTCGGTGGAGGGTGTCATTATAAAAACACTTGAATGTGGTTAGGGAAGCGGGCCTGTCGCTGCGGCCCGAAGCGCAGCTAATGTAGCAAATTAGCGAAGGAAATAAAAGGCTTAAAAGCGGGATTGTCATCGCCGGATAAAAACCCTAGAATACCCCGACCATGCAATCTCCCCCGTGGAAAAGGACAAGGCCGCCGATATGAAGCACAACCTGTTGGTCATTCTCGGCCCGACCGCATCGGGCAAAACCCGTCTTGGCGTCGGTGCCGCCCGCGCCTTAGGCGGTGAAATCATCTCCGCCGACTCCCGCCAGGTTTATCGGGGGATGGACATCGGCACCGGCAAGGACCTGGCGGAATACGAGGAAATCCCCTACCACCTCATCGATATCGTCGATCCGGGCTACGAATTCAACGTCTTCGAGTTTCAGCGGCGGTTTTTCGACGCCTTCGCCGACATCGCCGGCCGGGACCGGCTACCGGTTCTGGCGGGAGGCACCGGCCTCTACCTCGACGCCGTGCTCAAAGGCTACCGGTTGGTGGAGGTTCCAAAGAACCCTGAACTGCGCATTCTGCTGGCCGAACTGAATACCGAACAGCTGACCGCGCGCCTGGCGGCCCTGCGGCCGCAACTGCACAATACCACCGACACCCTGGAGCGCGAGCGCCTGGTGCGAGCCATCGAAATCGCCGAAGGTGAAACCGCGGCCAGCGCCCAGCTGCCGCCCCTGCCCGAACTGCAGCCGCTGGTCTTCGGCGTCCGGTGGGAGCGGGCGATCCTGCGCCAGCGCATTACCGCCCGTCTCAAAGAGCGGCTGGAACAGGGCATGATCGAAGAGGTCGAGCGTCTGCACCTTGCGGGGGTTCCCTATGAAACCCTCGAATTCTACGGTCTCGAATACCGCTTCCTGGCCCAGTTCCTTCAGGGCAAGCTCAAACGGAACGACATGTTCCAGAAACTCAACAGCGCCATCCACCAGTTTGCCAAGCGCCAGGAAACCTGGTTCCGGCGCATGGAACGGCAGGGAACGCCCATCCACTGGCTCGACGGCGCCGGCGACCCGCTGCAGCAACTGCTCGAAACCTGG
>JAQYWA010000297.1 GCA_030145265.1 Desulfuromonas sp.
GCCTCTTGTACGCATCGACAAGCAGTCTGGATTACTGCTGAATCGAGAGCAGTTCAACTTCGAAAATAAGGGTCGCATTCGGCGAGATGACCGGTCCCGCGCCACGCTCTCCATAGGCCAGGGAAGCCGGGATGAAAAACTGCCACTTGGCCCCTTCCTTCATCAGCTGCAGCCCCTCAGTCCAGCCGGCGATTACCCCGCCGACCGGGAAGGTGGCGGGTTCGCCGCGCTTGTAGGAGCTATCAAACTCCTGGCCGTCGATCAAGGTGCCACGGTAGTTGACGGTCACCGTGTCCTCCTTGCCCGGCATGTTGCCGGTCCCTTCGACAAGAACCTTGTACTGAAGACCGCTGGGGAGGGTAACAACCCCTTCCTGCTTGGCATTTTCAGTCAGGAAAGCTTCGCCTTCCTGACTGTTCTTTTCGGCAAGCTCTTTGCCCTGGGCTTCTTGCTTGGCCATCATCTCCTGCTGGAATTCCATCAAGGTGGTCTGGGCTTCTTCTTCGGTCATCAGGGTCTGGCCGTCGGCCAGCACGTCTTTGATCCCCTGGACGAGAATATCAGGATCGATATCGAGTTCCTGGCGAGAAAAATCCCGGCCGATGCTCATGCCAATCCCATAGCTGACCTTATCTTTAGAGCTGGTCAGTTCAACTTTTTTCACTTCGGCCGTCTTCTCTTCAGCAGTACAACCGGCGGCCACCAGGAGAACCGCCAGAACTGCAACGACAATTTGTTTCATGAAAGAGTCCTTTCGCTGGGGAATATAATAAGGTTCATTTTGTACTACCACGCAGAACCGGTGTCAAGGGGGCAAATGCCCCGATCGACCAGCCCCATCCCGCAAACGCTGCACCCGCTGCACAACCGGGGGATGGGAAAAGTAAAAGGCTGCATACCAGGGATGAGGATGCAGGTTGGCCAAGTTGTCGCGCGAAAGCTTGACCAAGCCGGAAACCAAGTCTTCAGGTCGGCCATGCAGCGCGCAGGCATAGCGATCGGCCTGCCACTCGTCACGCCGGGACAGCCAACTCCCCAGGGGAGTGAAAGGGAACGCGACCAGACTGCCGAGAAAAGAGAGGAGTACCCACTGGGCCGCAAAGGAAACCGGTTCCAGTCCAAACAACTCCGGCAATCCACCCCATTCTATCAGACGATAGGCGAGATAGAAAACGCCCAGCGCCAGCAGTTCGGTTTTGAGCAGACGCTTGAAGATATGACGTTTTTTCCAGTGGCCGATTTCGTGAGCCAGGATCGCGAGGATTTCAGAAGACACCAGCTGTTCAAGCAGGGTATCGAACAGCACTATCCGCTTGACCCGACCGATGCCGGTAAAGTAGGCGTTCGAGTGGCGGCTGCGACGGGAGGCATCGACCTGGTAAACCCGGCCGGCGGCCAACCCGGCTCGCTCCATCAGGGTGCGAACCGCGTCCTCGAGCCCGTCCTGCCGCACCGGTTCGAAGCGAAAGAAGAGCGGTTCGATGACGTAGGGGGAAATGAGCATCAGAAACAGGGTAAACACCGCAAACAGAGCCCAGCCCCAGAACCACCAGAGCTTCGGACTGGCCGTCACCAGCCAGAACCCTCCGCCCAACAGCAGCCCGAGCAGAATGACCGAAAGCAGCACCCCCTTGACCAGGTCGCTGGCCCAAAGGCCGAGGGTCTGGGTGTTGAAGCCGTACTGTTTCTCGACGCGAAAGTTGCGGTACAGGCTGAACGGGATGTCGATCAGGGTCTTGATCAGCAACAGGAACAGAAAGAACAGCACCCCGCCCCAAACCGGCGAAGCGGTCAACGACTGCACCCAACGATCGTAGACCGGCAGCAGCCCGGCAAAGACAAAGACCAGCAGCAGGGCGCTGTCGACCAGCGACTCGACCAGCCCGAGCCGGCTCTGGGCCAAGGTATAGGCCGAAGTCCGCTGCAGGGTCGCCACATCGATGACCTGCTCAAAGCCCGGCGGAACACTGCTCCCGTGGCATTTGAGATGATTCAGGTTGAGGCCCCGCAGCACGTACCCGGCCAGCAGGATCAGCAGATAGGAGAGTAAGAGTAGTGTCGGCATGGGCGGCATGATAACTGATTCGGCCTGCCGTGTCGAACCCTCTTTGTCACATTTTTCGCCCTTCCCCTGCCGGGAGATTTTAGTCATTTGATCAAAGATATCAGTTTCATAAGTTGAAACTTGAGCTATGATTTAGTCGCAAGAGACAGCCTACGGCCGCAGCCAGCGCATCAACAACGGAGCCTTCCCATGCCACAACATCGCCCCGACTCGCCTGCCGGACATCCTCCGGCACACGCCCCGGCTCTGGATACCTTCGCCTCCGCTCTCGAGCAGACGGCCGCGGCAACCCTCGAACAGTGTCGGGCCGATTCGACTGCTGCCCTTGCTGCCCTCGAACAGGGAGTTGCCATCCTCAAGGGCAGCCTGGAGAAAAGTCGGAAACTGCTGGCCGAATCATTTGCCCTGGCTCGGGAAAAAACCGACAGCAATATGACGGAAGCGGCCGAACGGCTGCAAACGGAACTGGATGCCCAACATTCCTGGCTGCTGAAAAAGGTCCGCCCCCAGTTCGAAGAAGAATTGAGTCCGCTGTCCCCCAGCCGAAAGCCGGTACTGCGGTTGCTGGAAACCATCACCGAAAGCGCCCGCCAGGCGATCGACGCCCTTCTCGACCAAGGGGAACCGCCCGAACCCGCGCCGGAACCGGCCGATAAAACCCTGCGGCAGCGCCTGAACAAGCGCATCCGCGACATTTCCGGAACGGGCGTTCAACCGCAGCTCACTCCCAAAAACCGGGCCTGCCGTATGCTGCCCACCACCGAAGCATTACAGCAGAACCCCCTGGTGACCGAGCATGCCGAACTGGTCGCCCAACTGGAATCGAAAGCGGCCGATCTCTGGTCAAGCCTCCGGTTCCATTTCCAGGTCGCCAGTGAAGAACTCGACCGACTGCGGGCCAAACCCGCCGGCGACACGCTTCCGGATGTCGATGCCACTCTCAGCGAGGCCGAGCAGCTTGCCCTCGGCGTCCTTGAGGCCGCCGCCGAACAGTTCGCCGCCCAGACCCTGCCGCTGAAAGATTTCTGGGGCAGCCTCTGCGACCGCTTGCAGCAGCATGAAACAGGCTTCTGCCAATCCTTGTGCGACGCCTTG
>JAQYWA010000298.1 GCA_030145265.1 Desulfuromonas sp.
ACTCGAGGCTTCGGGGACCAGCGGCATGAAGGCGGCCCTGAACGGGGTCCCCAATTTCAGCGTTCTGGACGGCTGGTGGATCGAGGGGCACATCAAGGGTACCACCGGATGGTCGATCGGGCCGCCGCCGACGGAAACCTCGGTGGAATCGAACAACACCGCCGAAGACGTCGAGGACCTCTACAGCAAGCTGGAAAAGGTCATCCTCCCCCTCTTTTATGAAAACCGTCCCAAGTGGATCAACATCATGAAAAACGTCATAGGGAAAAACGCCTATTACTTCAACACCCATGTTGAGGCGCTACGTGACCAAGGCTGTATATCCGCTGAACCGGCAGCTGTGCTGTTGGCGGCTCAAGCCCTTTGCGCCGGCTTTTGTTGTGATTGCGGGCGCTTTTGAAGCCCCTCGGCCAGGGCAGGGATGGCGGCGGCCAGCACATCCTCGATGCGCTCAGCGAACACAAACTCCATCTGCTGATGGACGTGCTCGGGCAACTCCTCCAGTTCCTTTTCATTTTCCCTGGGCAGGATAATCCGATGAATGCCGGCGCGGTGAGCGGCGAGGACCTTTTCCTTGACTCCTCCCACCGGCATCACCAGGCCGCTCAGGGTGATCTCGCCGGTCATGGCGGTATCGCTGCGGGCTTCTACGCCGGCATAGAGAGAGGTCAAGGCAGTCGCCATGGTGACTCCGGCCGATGGCCCATCTTTGGGAACGGCTCCGGCAGGCACGTGAATATGCACCCCGGATTTGCGGATCACGTCTTTCTCGATGCCCAGTTGGTCCGAGCGCGACCAGATATAGCTCTGGGCGGTTTTCGCCGACTCCTGCATGACGCTGCCAAGCTGACCGGTCAGGATCAGGTCCTTGCCCTCGGGTAGCAGCGCGGCTTCCACATAGATCACGTCGCCCCCGGCCTCGGTCCAGGCCAAGCCGGCAGCCACCCCCGGGGGAAGTTGGGCGCGGGCCTGCTCGGCATAGAACTGCTCGGTGCCGAGCAACTCGAGCAGTCGGTCCTTGCTCACCTGCACCTGGGCGGTTTCCCCCTTGGCCACGCGGGTCGCCACCTTACGGGCGATGCGCCCCAGCACCCGCTCCAGCTCACGAACCCCGGCCTCGCGGGTATAGCGGCGGATGATGTAGGCGAGGGTCTCATCGGGGATCAGCAGTTGATCCGGCGCCAGCCCTGACTGCCCGATCTGGCGAGGCAGCAGGTAGCGCCGGGCAATCTCTCGTTTTTCTTCGTCACTGTAGCCGGGCAGCCGCAACACCTCCATGCGGTCGAGCAGGGACTTGGGGATGCGGTCGGTAGTGTTGGCCGTGGTGATGAAAAACACCTGGGAGAGGTCGAAGGGAAGATCCAGGTAATTGTCATGAAATTCGAAGTTCTGCGCAGGGTCTAGAATCTCCATCAGGGCAGCCGCCGGGTCGCCGTAAAAATCGCCCCGACCCAGCTTGTCGACCTCGTCGAGCATCAGCAGAGGATTCTTGACCCCGGCCCTGCGGATCGCCTGAATGATGCGCCCCGGCATCGCGCCGATGTAGGTGCGGCGATGCCCGCGAAGCTCGGACTCGTCGTGCAACCCGCCCAGGCTCATGCGTTCGAACCTGCGGCCCATGGCACGGCCGATGGACTGGCCCACCGAGGTCTTGCCCACCCCCGGCCCCCCGACGAAACAGAGGATCGGCCCCCTGGCCTCGGGATTGAGCTTCATCACCGCCAGGTGTTCAATGATGCGCTGTTTGACATCCTGGAGGTCGAAATGGTCCTCGTCGAGCACCTGCTGGGCCCTGTCGAGATCCAGAACGTCTTCCGTGGTGCGGTTCCAGGGCAGGTCGACCACCAGCTCGATATAGGTGCGGGTCACCTGGTAATCGGGCGCCGCCGGCGACATGCGCTCCAGCCGCTTCAGTTCCTTTTCCACTTCCTTGCGCACCTTTTCCGGCAGGTCGGTTTCTTCCAGGCGTTTTCTGAGCTCTGCAATCTCGGCCTCCTCCGGGCGCTTTTCTCCCAGCTCCTCCTGGATCTGCTTCATCTGCTGGCGCAGCAGGAATTCCCGCTGCGCGCGGCTCAATTCCGATTGTGCCTTGTCGGAAATCCGATTGTGCAACTCCAGGACCTGAATTTCGTAGCTGAGGTATTTGTGCATGAGCTCGAACACCTCGCGTCGGGTCCCGGCAGAGAGCAGAGCGATCTCCTTATTGATGTCGAGGGAAAGCAGCGTTGCCAGCATGTAGACCTGGTGCAAAGCATCGTCCACCTCGGAAAGGACAAAGTTGAGGTTCACCTGCATCTGGGGCTGCACTAGGCTCACCATCTTGCCGGCCAGATTGAGCACCGCCCGATGCAGGGCCTCGGTTTCCATGCCATTCTGGATCAGATCGGGCAGGGGGCGGGCCCGCACATGAATGTAGGGCCGCTCCATGGTCACTCCCACCCTTTCCACGCGCTGAATTCCCTGCAGAACGATATTCAGATTGTGCTCGATGATAATCATTTTCTTGATCACCGCCAAGGTGCCGATGGGATAGAGATCAGACCCCATGGGATTCTCGTTGCGGAAGTCTTTCTGGGTAAATACGGCAATGAGCTTGTCCTCGCTGAGCAGCGCCGCTTCAACGGCCTTCACCGAAAAAGACTTGCTGATCACCAGCGGCATGGGAAGGTTGGGAAAAAGCACGGCGTTTTTGATCGGCAGCGCGGGGAGCGTGATCTGTCCTGAGTCGTTCATGGCTTGCCGGCCTCCGTCTTGAGGTGGATGAGCAACATGCCGTCGAGATATTCGGTCATAAGCTCAGACTTTTCGATGTCGGCCGGCAGTTCGAACTCCCTTTCAAATCGGTTGTAGGCAATTTCCATCGAATAAGCCTGCTGCCCCTGCCGAACCGCCCGGTCCCGACGAATTCCACTTACCCGGAGCCGGCTGCCGGTCAGGGTCAGCTTAAGATTTTCAGGCTCCACCCCGGCCAGATCCAGTTTGATCAGCCACCCCTGTTTGCTGCAATAAATATCGGCCTTGGGACACCAGCTGGCCCCATAGGGATCTCTGCCATCGGGCCCGATAAACGATTGCTTCAGTTTGAACGATCCGAACGCCATGGTTCTTTGTCTCCTCCAGAAGGAAGCCGAGAAAGTTTCA
>JAQYWA010000011.1 GCA_030145265.1 Desulfuromonas sp.
TCTCAAACGAACCCAAATCTGGTCTCATTCAATTCTTCGCTTCGGCCCGAATAGTCCGATAGCCATCCTAGGGATGGACATTGACCGGGATTTCGCGGTATTCTTTAGCAAATCCAATGCGTCTCTTTGTTGCAGGAATGGTGAAGCATGAACATTGAACAGATGAAGCTGGTTCTGGAGGAGATCCTGACCAAAACCAATCTGACGCCTTGCGTGGTCGGACACCGTGGAGTCGGCAAAACGGCGGGAGTCATCCAGGTCTGTCGGGAAATCGGCCGCCGTTACAAATCGCTGCGTCTCGGGCAGATGGAAGTAGGCGACCTGGTGGGGATGCCTTATCGGCAGGAGGAGGTCATGCACTGGTCGCGTCCGAGTTGGTGGCCGGTGGCGGATGACCCGGAAACGGTGATCCACTGCGATGAGCTCAACCGGGCTCAGCAGGAAGACACTCTGCAGGCTATTTTTCAATTTGTCGAGCCCCCTTCCGAAGGACAACATCGGGCGCTGCACACCCACAAACTCGACCCCAAACATAAAGTGGTGGTCTCGATCAACCCGCCTGACGGCACCTACCAGGTGGCTACCCTCGATCGGGCCCTGCTCGACCGCATGGTGATCCTGCACGTGGAAACCGACTATGCCTGCTGGGCCCGCTACGCCAAGTCCCGGCAGCTCGACTCGGGGGTGCAGCAATTTCTCGCCGGCAACCCGAACCTGCTGGCTCGCCAGGGGAGTTCCCTCGATATGCAGATGGAACCGACCGAGCGGGCCTGGGAGATGGTCAGTGCCTTGCGCAAGCACTGCCGGTTTCCCGCCGACCTCGAAATGGAGGTTTACGCCGGCATTGTTGGCAAGGAGGCGGCCATCATGTTCCTGCGCTGGTGCGCCGAACAGCAGAGCCGGCCGGTGACGGCCCGGGAAATTCTCGACAACTGGGACCTTGTGGCCATCAAGGTGAAGTCTCAGCGGGACGACCAGCAGGCTGTTTCGATGAACGATGTGGTCACCAGCCTCGAAGTCGAGCCGCAGATGACCGCCGTTCAAGAGCAGAACCTGGTCAACTATATCGGCGTACTCCCCCGGGATATGCGCTTCGGCCTGGTCAAGTCGCTGGTGAAGAATCCCCTGGTGGCGGCTGCTATTATCCAGGACAAATACGACGCAGTGGTTCTCGACTCTATCGCCGAGATCAGCCGGGAAGCATCTTGAAATCAGTGATTGGTGATTGGTGAGGGCAGGATGACCGTTGATTTTCGGGGTCTTGAAAACGCGGTGGTGCGTCTGCTCAAGAGCCATCCCTTCTACGGGCACTTTCTGCTCGGTTTTCGCCGCCGTCAGGTGTCGGATGATCACGCCCTGGGGGTGACTATCGGCAACGGTACTCCGGTCCTCTGTGTTAATCCGTCGCGGCTGGCCGATTTCTCCCCCGATGAACAGCGGGCGCTGCTTGAGCACGTCCTCAAGCATGTGTTGCATCTGCACATGGCCCGGCGCAAGGGGCGGCATTCTCACGACTGGGATATCGCCTGTGATCTCGCCATCAATCCGACCATTGCCGATCTGCCGCCGCAGGCCGCGCTGCCGCATAAGGTCAAGCTTGAGGAAGGGCTGGCGGCTGAGGAATACTACCGGCTGCTGGCGCGTCCCTTCGATGTCGGGAACCTAGAAGGGCGGGGGTTTGGCGATGCGACCCGGGACACGGGGCAGGTCGTTGAGGCAGGAGATGAGGGTTTGCCAGCCGAGGAGGCTGACGCCTTGCAGACCCTCGACGACCATCAGGTGTGGGCCGAGGCCGACAGCACCCCGCAGGGACTGGCCGAAGAAGTGGTGCGCAGCATGGTCCGGGAGGCTTACCGTAAGAGCCGCGGCGAGGTTCCCGGTGATGTACGGCCGCTGATCGAAGGGTTGCTGGCGTCGTCGCCGATTCCCTGGAAGCAGGTGTTGCGGCAATTTGTCGCTACCGCCGGCAGGGTTGGTCGGCGCAGCACCTGGAAGCGTGAACACCGTCGCTTTGCCCACGATACCCCGGGCACCCGAAAGCGTCAGCGCCTCAATCTGCTCGTTGGCATCGATGTCAGCGATTCGACCAACGTCAGCGACCTGCGCGAAAGCTTCGCCCGTGAACTGGTGCAGATCGCCCGCGGCCGGGAAAGCCGTGTTACCGTCCTTTATGCGGGCAGCCGCATTCAGCGCATCGACAGCTTTGTCGGCAGTCCCGCGGTGGTCGAAGTCTTCGACGGGGGCGGATTCACCGATTTGCGTCCGGTGTTCGAATACGCCCGGAGCATGCAGCCGCGACCGGCTGCTGTCATTTATCTCACCGACGGTATCGGCCCGGCGCCGGAAGCCATGGAGTTCCCTACCCTGTGGGTCTTGACCCGCGACGGCGAAAAGCCGGCCGAGTGGGGCATCGAGCTACGGCTCGATCTCTGATGTCGTCTGATTTCATTCAATGGAGGTTCTGTCATGGATCAACCTAAGCCGATGACTGAGGATTCGATCCGCAAGCTCCTCGAAGAGGCCGGTGCGCGGGTTGCGTCCCGGGGGGGGCGTACCGAAAGCTACGGGTCGCCTCGGGACTTTTCATTTGAAGTTAAAGGCATTTTTCCCAACGGGCTGATGCTGCATGTTGTCGCCCGCCAGTTCAACTACCGTGACCCTTGGGAAGCTCAGGGGCGGGTTAATGACCTGGCTGATGTTTCGCTGCTCAGGGATGGCCAGTTCTCCGAGCTGCCGAAGGGGTATCCCTATTTTCAGGGGAGGGACAGTGAAGGAGGGCTTGATGAACCTGCTCTGGTCGACCTGATTGCTTGCGTCAAGGATCTAAATCCCAAACTGTTTTTGCTACAAAAGCTCACCGGCGATCTTTAGTGCCACGCAGTTCGATTGTCTCCCGTAAATTCAACAAAGGCTGGCCGTTTTGGGTCAGCCTTTGCGTTTTGGGGGCTGGTTATTTTGAGGGTTGCTGCGTCGCTGGCCGTTTCATAATTTTAAAAACGCCAAAAGACGCAGCAGCAATCAGTGTCCATCCAATGAGGATGCCTAAGAATGACCAGTGGGTCGCGATGTGGATAATGAAAACCGGGCAGATGATAATCAGGAAAATAACCACGGATCCGATCCAGAGCTTTTCCATGACGTTTCCTTTCGGGGCAGCGTTCTTTTTAATTGAGATTTTAAGTAAACCACCGGCTTTGCCGGTGTGACTAAAAAAGGCTATGCCGTTCCAGCGTGTATTTCAGGCATCCACTTGATTCGGACCAAAACCCTGGGGTTTCGCCCCCAGACGGCGACTTACTCTCTTTGCTTGCCCAAAGCGAGTAAGCAGAGAAAGGGCACCCCGCTCCTTGCCCTTCGGGTTCCCTGCGTTTCGCAGACATTTTGCGGACGGACAAAAACTCGCTTCGCTCAGACATTTGTCCGTCTGTTTCGCAAAACGTCCACGCAGCTCCGGCGGCGTCACAGGGGGAGGAGGGGCGGCACTTATAGCCCCTTTTAGGGGCTTTCCTCAAGCCACCTGCTCTGCAGGTGGTATGTGACTTTACCGGAAAAGCGGATCAGGCGATAGGCCCGGGCAGGTGCTGATAGGATTGCACGGCTGGCGGTCGCTGTGTTTCAGCTTCGGCCGTGCAACTCGGCTTGAATTTTATCGCCGTCCCCGGTATTGAGTTCCATCAATCGGATCAGGTGGCTGAAACTTTCCGGGTCGCTCTGGATAAAATGGATGCCGATGGCGTTGTCTTTTTCATAGACGACCACCCCCTGAAATTCAAGGATCAGGTCGGGGGAGAGGGGGAGACGGAGCTGGCAGGGCGTTTCGGCGGTCGGAGATGATCCCGGTTTGTCGAGCAGAACCAGGGCGCCATTTAACGAGAGATCCTGAATCGCCCCTTGGCAGGGCTGGTTGGCGGTGACGACGGTGACGATAGTGCCGAAAGGGATCCGTCCGAACTTGCGCTTTTCTTGCATGGTCAGCTCCTTCTAGGTCACTTTCAAACGTCCCGGCGGCCCGTCGATCACGACGCCGATCTGAAACGCCTCGCAGCCGGTTGCCAGCAGCTTTTTTTTCAGTTCGTCTGTTTTTTCTGCGGCGACGACCATCAATAACCCGCCTGAAGTCTGGGGGTCGGCCAGGATGTCCATAAGTTCCGGCGTGATCGTCGCGCCGTTGATGATGCGGGGCAGGTAATACTGCCGATTGTTGTAGCTTCCTTCCGAAACCAGGCCGATCGCCGCCATTTCGGCTACCAGGGGATAGATGTGCAGGGCCGAAGCTTCGATCTCCAGCCCGACCTGGCTGGCTTCGGCCAGTTCCAGGGCGTGGCCGAGCAGGCCGAAGCCGGTGATGTCGGTGCAGGCATGGACGCCAACCTCGAGCATGACTTCAGCGGCGTACCTGTTGAGTATCTGCATGCCGGCAATGGCCTCGGCCATGTCCGTTTCGCTGATGATTTCGCCTTTGAGGGCCGTGGCCAGGATGCCGGTGCCCAGTGGCTTGGTCAGGATCAGCCGATCCCCGGGGCGGGCTCCGACCGTTGAAATCAATTTTTCCGGGTCGACCAGACCGGTGACGGCCAGGCCGTATTTCGGTTCGTCATCTTCTACCGTGTGCCCGCCGACGATGACCGCGTCAGCCTCCCTGACCTTTTCCGCGCCCCCCTTGAGAATGTCGACCAGCGCCGACTGCGGCAGGCAGCGGGGGAATCCGATCAGGTTCATGACCGTCAGCGGCTTGGCGCCCATGGCGTAGATGTCCGAAAGGGCGTTGGCGGCGGCGATGCGCCCGAAAGTTGCCGGATCGTTCACCACCGGGGTAAAAAAATCGATCGACTGGACCAGGGCGCAGTCCGGCTTAATGCGGTAGACCCCGGCGTCGGCATAGGGAATATCGTTGGAGAGGAGATTGCTGTCCTCGAATACAGGTAGTTGACGCAGAACCTGCGCCAGTGGCCCGGGGGCCAGTTTGGCCGCTCAGCCGCTGGTTTTGGCCAGGGCGGTGAGCTTGATCTGCTGATCAGTCATGCATGTGCCTCGTTGAATTCATCAAGTGTCACGTATGGTTAGTTGTGTGGTGCAATTCTGGCCTTTTTAGCCGCCCGGGCTACCTGGTGGCGCGGGCAATTGCCAGGCGACCCGGAGATCCTCTTTGCGCAGGGTGTATTTCTGGCTGTCGTAATATTCTAGCAGAGCCTGGGTCTGCTTGCGAGCACTGCCGAGCAGATCGCGGAATTCGGCCATGGTCAGGGTTTCATGACTGGCGAAGTGATTGATCAGCAGGGATAGCGCCCGGTCGTAGGTGTCCCGGTGGAAAAAGCTTTCGTCGTTGAGTTTCACCAGCCGCCCGCTGGCGAACAAAAAGGTGAAGCAGTCCTCGCAGCGGTCGCTGTTCAGCCCCAGTTGCTCGAGCATGCCGTTTTTGTTTTTGGCCTGGGCACCCTCGTCACGATAGGCCGATTCAAGCCGGTCGATCAGTTTTTGCTGGTCGGGTGTCGGGGTCGGTCTGAAACCGGGAAGGTTCAGCCATTCCTGATGTTGGACCAATTCGCCGGCCTGCACGGCTTCAGTCAGCAGCTGATCGTAGGCTTTGGGGGCCAGTTTGGCCGGCAGGGCCCCCTTGAGCGTGGCATGGGGGATACCCGGATGCAGGGGGTGCTTATCATGGTAGAGCCGGGTGGCTTCGATAAGTTGATGATGCCAGGCGCGGATGGTGGGCAGGCTCGCCCACTGGTCTCCGAGCTTGGCCGCTTTTTCATCTTGCTGCAGCGCCAGCAGGTGCTGCTCGATTCGCTCGCGTCCCATCCCGGCGGTGATCTCGAGGTCCTTGATGCGGCTGCAGGTCTGTTCGCTGAGTTTCTGCAGCAGAAAGGCCTTTTCTCCCGATTCGAGCTCCTTGAGTGCCGACATGACGTCGTCGCGGAAGCGTTTGTGCTTGATCGGGGCCGGGTCGATCACCAGGCCGCCGCCGATGGTGGTCATCGGCGAGTAGGAGCGAATAATGAAACGGTCCTGGCGATGGGCGACCAGCGGACGATCCAGGTGGATCTGTACCAGGGCGCTTTCTCCCGGTTCGAGCAGATCCCGATCGAGCATGGCGACCATTCCTACCACCCTCGCGGTGCCGAGATAGAAATGGACCGGGTCGCGAAACTTGAGGGGCCGAGGCGCCGAGGGCAGCAGGGTCAGGCGGACATCGAGGCGCTCGGTCTGTTCGAACATGCCGAGGGAACCGACCACCGCGCCACGCTGCAGCTGGTCGCGGTCGAGTCCCGCTAGGTTGAGGGCCACGCGCTGGCCGGCCCGGGCTTCCGGAAGCTTCTCGCCATGCACCTGGATTTCCCGGATCCGGGCCTGTTCGCCGGGCGGGATGATTTCGACCGCATCGCCCGGTCTGGCGGTCCCGGAAAGGAGGGTGCCGGTCACCACCGTACCGAATCCAGCCACGCTGAAATGGCGGTCCACCGGCAGTCGCAGGGGGCCGTCGGCATCCTTGGGCGTCAGGTTTTTCACGATCTGGCCGATGGTGTCAATCAGGTTGGGGATGCCGTCGCCGGTTAGCGACGAAACCCTGCAGAAGGAGGCGTTCTCAAGGAAGCTTCCGGCGACCTCCTCGCGGATTTCTTCTTCGACGATGTCGATCCAGTCCTCATCGGCCAGATCGCATTTGGTCAGTACCACGATCCCCTTGTGGATATCCAGCAACTGGAGGATCTGAAGATGCTCCCTGGTTTGCGGCATGACCCCTTCGTTGACATCCACGACCAGCAGCACCAGGTCGATGCCTCCGATGCCGGCCAGCATGTTGTGGATGAAGCGCTCATGCCCGGGGACATCGACGACCCCGGCCACCTGGCCGTCGGGAAGGCGGAACGAGGCGAAGCCCAGGTCGATGGAGATGCCGCGCTCTTTCTCCTCTTTAAGACGGTCGGTTTCCTGCCCGGTCAGGGCACGGATGAGCTCCGTCTTGCCGTGGTCGACATGGCCGGCCGTGCCGATGATGATGTGGCGAGAAATCGACATGATGGCAGTTTTCCTGCCCGACACGAATGCCGGTTGCGGTCCGCGGGTTAACAGTATGCATAGTTGGATTATGCGATATGCTTCTGTCTGGCGAAAATAACACGGTAGACGAAAAAGCACAAGAATGGCTATCTCCCCGAATGGGGAGGTGAAATGACGAATCTAAAACTCCGGAAGATCCTTTACCAGACCTTCCGGGGATGTGTGTCAGTAGGTTCTGGCCGGGATCGGGATGAAGAAGCGGGACGCCCGGTTTTCTTTGGGGATGTCCTGTTCGATGGTGATTCCCGTAAACGTCACCCTGGCTTTGTATGGCTGGGCGGGATCAATCCCCTGGGAGCGGAACAGTTGATCGACTTCGCGGGGATTGCGCCCGGAAATCTGATCCAAAGGAAAATCAACTCGCATGGCTGTGGCCCTTTCTGTAGAACGTTATGCCTTATTTTTAAACTTAGACTATATGTTTTGCAAAAAACGGGCCTACTCTTTTGAATTATCACTGGTTAGATAAAAGTCAAGTAGTTGTCAGTAAATAAAGCCCTGGTTAAGCACTGGTTCTGAACTGCCCGGAATATCTAAGTGGGTGAAAGTGTCTCTTGTTGGCTACTGATCTGTAAATTTATGGCGCTGTGTTGAAAGCCAGGCCTGGCCGGAAAAGTGCTTTCCTGGGGCCCACGTTGAATAAATAATACATCGTTTTATTTTGAATGCAATCTGGAAAATCTAAAAAAAGTACAAAAATCAGTTCGATAGATGGCGCTTTTGGCACTGTCTTAGGGGGTTGAATGTCTGTGATGACCTGTGCTATGTGCATTGTGATTAGGTTTTTTATTAACCAAACTGTTGTTTTTTTTGTGCCCAAAAAGATACTCGGAGCTGGAGGCCGGGCTTTATTGCAATAGGAAAATCTTCTGCTTGGATTTTTCGGGTATCCCGAAGAAAGTTAAAATAAGATTTCGAGAAGGTAGGGGGGCTGGACAGAATGACGCATGGCTGCATGTCTGATGGGACAATATGGGGCAGCGTCAGCAGTTGCCTGCTGACGCCGGTTGGGCGAGATCAGGGTCGGATGACGCGGCTGGCCTGATGCAACTGTTCGACGATGTCGAGCATGTTGGTGGCTCGCCCGACCTTGAGTTGATCCTTGAGGCCGAAAAATTCAAGACAGAGCCCGCATGAAGCGATGTCGACACCGTTGCAGGCAAGCTTCTTCAGGGCCTCAATGACTTCGGAGCCGGCAGCCGTAAGCTTAACACCGTTGTTGACAAACAGGATAGCATCGGGCGGGACCGTAAGTTCGTTAAGAGTGAACAGGAAGTTCTTCAGCAGGATATGGCCGAGTTCATCGTTGCCGGTACCCATGGTGTCGGCGCCGACGTAAACCACTGTCCGGCCCTGAGCTGAGGGTGGAGTGCTGGCCGCCTCTTGGGGTATCCCGGGGGTCAATTCGAGGGAAAACCCGCCGTCGGCTTCCTTGACAGCAACTTGGTAGCCCAGGCTGGCGGCCAGCCGCGAGATATTCTGCCGGGCGGTGTCGTCGCCGACCAGAACGGTCAGCGGGACATTTGGTTCGGCCAGAATCTGTTTGCGGGTTTCGACGACTGGGGCGGGGCATTGCTGGTTGCGGCAGTCGAGGGTTTTCATATAGACTCCTTCATGGCAGGATCGGTGAAATTATAGAAGAGCAGAATCTTTTTGACAAGGGCAGAATGCCGGGGCATGTTCTTGCTGACTTGCCTCTTTATTGGCTTCATGCCCGGGAGATAAAATCATGCGTAAGTTCGTTTTTGCCTGCTGCCTGGCCTTGGCCCTGCTCGGATGCGGGGACAAGGCCAAAGAGCTCTTCGATACCGCTCAGCTTGAGGAACGCCAGTACAATGCGCCCCATGCCCGGCAGTTGTATCAGGAAATTGTCGATCAATATCCCGATTCGCCCTACGCTGCCCAGGCACGAGAAAGGCTGACGGTGTTGAAAGCGCCCTAGGAGCCTGTCCGACAATACAAGAGCCTACTGCGAAACCGGCTGATCGGTTCATATCTCCGTACGTTCTCGACAAATAGCGGTGCTATTCGCTCTCAACCCTACGAAAATCTGTCCTCGAACAGCCGATTTCTCGCTACGGCACGTATTCTCGGACAGGCTCCTAGTTTTTCTGTCCCTTGTTCTGTTCGGTGGTTTCCAGGTAATCTTTCATGTTGTGAAAACCGAGCATTCTGGCCAGCGGCGGTTGAAAAACAAAGGGCAGGGCGACGAAGTAAAGGATCGCCGCTACGATGCCGAGCATTGTGGCGAGTACGAAGGCCAGACGGATGCCGGCCACAAACAGCAGCAGCCAGACCAGGTTGACGATTGTGCGCAGTAACGGATGCCGAGGGTAGAAGGCTGGGCATCGCTCGGATGGGAGCTTGTGGCACATCAGACTGAAGGAGTGAGTCAGCCCTGCCGCCAACAGCAACAGCGCGCTTTGGGTCGCCGGGGTCATTTGCATCCTTTGCTGTTGGTTTCAGGAATCGGCGTCAGTCGGGCCACCGACTCGACATGCGGGGTCTGGGGGAACATGTCCACCGGCTGCACTTCTTCGGTGTGATAGCCGAGGCGCTGCAGTAGATCAAGGTCACGGGCCAGGGTTTCGGGGTTGCAGGAAACGTAAATCATGGCCCTGGGCGCCAGGGCCGCCAGTTCGGTCAGTACCTCTTCGTCGCAGCCGCTACGGGGCGGATTGACGACGACGATGCTACCGGGGGCCACGTCCATCGCCAGGTCGTGGACCAGTTCGGCGGCATCCCCGGCGACGAAGGTGCAGTTGCCGAGCTCGTTCATGCGGGCGTTCTCGCGGGCATTACGCACCGCTTCTTCGATGACTTCGATGCCGATCACTCGCCCGGCGTCCCGGGCCAGGTTGAGGGCGATACCACCGATGCCGCAGTAGAGATCGACGGCCGTTTCCTCTGGCTGCAGGGCCGCCCATTGCCGTACCTGGGAGTAAATCCGCGTGGCCTGCTCGTTATTTACCTGGAAAAACGAGGTGGGGGCGATGCGCAGACGGATGTCACCGACCTTATCGATCAGGTCGGGAACGCCGACCACTTTCAGCGTGTCGCGACCGAAAATCACGTTACCTTCAGAGGTGTTGACGTTCTGCTGTACCGAGATGATCTCCGGTATCTTTTTCTTCAGCCATTTGCCAAGGTGGGTGAGCTCCCGAAAGTTCCTCTCGGCGGTGACGAAGGTGACCATTGCCTTGTCGGATCCCGGCGCGATCTTAACGGTCAGGTAGCGCAGCAGGCCCCGCTGGGTCTTCGGGTTGTAGATGTAAATCCCCTGCCGCTCAACTTCTTCCTTCACCACCGCGGCGATGCGGTTGATCAGCGGGTGATGCAACGGGCAGTTGCCGATGTCGACCACCTCATGGCTGCCGCGGCGGTACAGGCCAATCTTTACCTTGCCCCGTTCCTTGGCCATGACCAGTTTGGCGTTGGTGCGGTAGCCGAGTTTGTGCTCGGCCGCCCAGATCGGATGCACCATGGCGCCGCTCAGGGACGGATAGTTGCCCAGGTAGCGGCGGACCTTGTCTTCCTTGAAGCGCAACTGGGCCGGGTAGTTCATTGCAATCAGCGAGCAGCCCTGGCATTCGCCGGCCTGGGCGCAGGTCGAAATGCCGCGGTCGTTGCTCTTGCGCAGTACCCGGCGCAGTTGGCCGACGATGCGCCGCTGTCCTTCGTGTTCGATAGTGAAGGAGACCCGTTCGCCGGGAAGGGCTCCGGTGATCAGGACTTCTTTGGTTTCAAAGTAGCCGATCCCGATCCCCTCGTCGTTGAGGCGGTTGATGTCCAGCTCGATCGACGGGGCCGACGGGCGCCGCCTGGATTTGTGACTTTTCTGTGGTTTTACCGGTGTTTTTGCCATTTATATCATACCTGTTCAAGTGTGTCATTGCGGAATGAGGCACATTAACCTCTCGCCGGGATTCTGTCAATTTTCTCTGACAGCAGAGAACAATTTATGTCCGTTTGCGTCAATCGATCTCCCATGAAAATAAAAAAGTGCATTTCTATTTCTATCCATGGATTTCTGATCTCCTGGGAAAATAGTCGAAAAGTCATATATGATTGCTAATTATTAAAGTAAAATAATTGGATTTGTTATAAAATGTGATTTATGGTTTGTCTTTTCTGGATTAGAATAATCTTTTGTTTGGCGCTCGGCAATGCTTAGTGAAAGGTTGCGGTTGTTTCTGTGCTGAGAACGGAGACTGTTATCCCGCAATGGAATAGGTCAAAATCAACATAAATTAGTCATGGGAATCCAGTAATTCAAAAAAGAAGACACGGGGGGGCTTCTACATGTCTATTCGTCAGAAACGTTCAGGATGGGTGATTGTCCGTCTTCTGCTCCTGTTAACAGTTGATCTTTTGTTGTTGAGCGCCTTCCCCCTGTCCCTCAGGGCGTCAACGGGGGACGCGTACAAGGTTCTGATTCTGCATTCAAGCGAGCCCGATTTTCCCCGTACGATGGACCAGATGGCCGGAATCAAAGATGTCTTTTCCGCCTCCGGTGAACGTATCCAGTACAACGTTGAATATCTTGATACCAAGCGCTATCACAAACAGGAATATTTTTCTGATATTCTGGTGAGAGTTTTTGACTACAAGCTCAAAGACCGCACCTTTGACCTGGTTCTGCTTTCTGATGACGACGCCCTCGAGTTCGTCCTGAATCATCGGGACCGCTGGTTTTCCGGGGTCCCGATCGTTTTTTGCGGCGTCAGCGATTTTAATCTTCTCCGGGTTTCCTGTGCCGAGGAGATTACCGGTGTCAGCAACGTCCCTTCATTCAGGAATACTATCGAGCTGGCCCTGCGGTTTCACCCGTCGTCGAAAGAACTTATTTTTATCGGTTGTCCTAAAAATCTTCCCGGCAAGTTGGCTCGTGACGGAATTGACGCGACTTTCCCGGAATTCAGGGCGCGTGTCAACTTTACGTTCTGGGATGGTCTCCATGCAAAAGAGCTTGCGATAAAACTCAGGTCCCTTCACGATGGACAACTGGCCTTTATTTATGGCTCCATATGCGACCAGTCGAATCGGGTCCTTTCTGCCGAAGAGCTGGGTGAAACCATTTGCGGCAACTCTCCGGTGCCGGTCTATTCCTTCTGGGATTACCTGCTCGGGCAGGGGATTGTCGGTGGCAACCTGGTCAGTTCCAAAAAGCAGGGGGCGCTGGGGGGAGACTTGGCTTTGCGCGTCCTCCGGGGCGAGCCGCCGGAGAATATTCCCGTGGTGAGAGTCGACAGCAACCCGAACATGTTCGACTACGCCCAGCTGAAAAAGTTTAATATTCCCATCGCATCACTGCCCGCGGACAGCATCGTCATTAATCAGCCAGAACCATTCTACCATGTCAGTAAAGAATACCTGTGGGGGGCGCTGGGTCTCATGATGGCCATGGGAATCACGACCTTGATTCTGGTGACTAATATCCGAAAACGGCAGCGGGTTGAAAAAGAACTGATCCGCAGGCAGGCTTTCGAGGAATTAATTTCCAACATTTCAACGCGGTTTATCGACTCGGGTTTGGAAAAAGACAGTCGATCCATCGATTTTACTCTGCAGGCCCTAGGCGTATTTACCCGGGTCGATCGCTGTTATGTCTATTGGATGTTTCCTGACGGTGCTGTCCTCGATCCCGCCCATGAATGGGACGCTCCCGGCCTGGCTTCTCCGGATGCTTCCTTGCAGGAGATGGCGGTCCATGAACTGTCCTTGGTGGTAAAGCAACTGAGCCGACTCGAGACGATTTACGTTCCGGAGGTCGGGGTGCTGTCCGTTGAGTATGAAATTGAAAAAAAATACTGGATGCAGCGGGATGTTTTGTCCGTGGTGGTTGTTCCGATAACCCGTAATGGGGAGTTGGCCGGTGCTTTGGGATTTGAGTCGGTACGGGCAAAAAAACTCTGGAATGAGGACGATTTTGTGCTGCTTAGGACCGTTGCTGAAATCCTGGGCAACGCCTTTGAACGTCAGTTGTATGAGCATCGTCTGCAGCTTTCCCTGCAGGAAGCCGAAACGGCAAGGGATAAGATCGATGCGATTCTGAGTTCAGTAGCCGATGGGCTGATTGTTACGGATACGGAAAACCGGGTCGTGCTGATCAACAAAGCCGCAGAAAAACTTCTGGAGGTCGATTCTCAACACCGGTTATTACGCCCGGTGGCTGACCTGATCCGGGAACCGGTATTTAATGAGCGTCTGGCGACCCTTGGGGCCACAGCCGATTCGTCTTTTCAGGTCCTTCTCCAGTTGTTTGACCGGGAGAAAGAAGAGGTGCGGGCGATTCAGGCGCGTACGTCGATCGTTCTTGGCCAAGACGGTTCCGCACGCGGTGCGGTGACCATTCTGCGCGATGTGACCCGGGAACAGGAAATTGATCGTATGAAAAGCGAGTTTATTGCCATCACGGCCCACGAGTTGCGCACCCCCCTGGCTTCGATCCTTGGTTATGCCGAACTTCTGTTCAACGAAGGGGACATCGGGCCGATCAATGATGACCAGCGCCGGGAATTTGTTTCCTATATCTTAAAAAAAGCCGAGGCTTTGGAACATATCATCGATGATCTGCTTGATGTCGGGCGGATAGAAACCGGCAGACAGATCCTCCTGGAGAAGTCACCCCTTGAAATTCTGACCTTGATCCGGGAAGTGATGTCGCATTATCGGTTGGAGACGAGCCGGCATGATTTAGAACTGCAGACGGATGAAGAGTCGGTCGTTGTCGAGATGGACGAGAGAAAATTGACCCAGGTGCTGGACAATCTGTTAAGCAATGCGGTGAAATATTCTCCTGCTGGCGGGAAAATCCGGATCGGTTGTCGATCCGAGGAAGGGTGGGTCAGGGTTTTTGTGGATGATGAAGGTATCGGCATGAGTCCCGAGCAGTTGGGACGGGTGTTTGACAAGTTTTATCGGGCGGATACTTCGAATACCGCGGTCGGTGGTCTTGGCCTCGGTATGGGTATTGTCAAAGGGATCATTGAGGCGCATGGCGGCCGTATTTTCGTTGAAAGCCAGCGGGGCAAGGGAACTAGGGTCAGCTTCGTTCTGCCGAAACGGGTTCCGACCCATGAGCAGGATAGTTGACGGCGATCTACCGTATTTTCCACGGCGCGTTTGTGGGTTTTCGCTGTCGTGCAGAATCAGGAACCGGTTGACTTGACTTCTTAACCGTCCAATCTTACACTCTTCCTCCGAATGATTTTCCGGCGGGAAGATCCCCTTGTCCCCGATGTAGCCGCCGGCCAGCTTCACAGGAGCCTCTCGATGCCGCGTAAAACCCGTCAGATCAAAGTAGGCAACGTCACTGTCGGTGGCGGTGCGCCGGTTTCTGTTCAGTCGATGTGCAATACCGACACCCGCGACGTTCCCGCCACCCTCACTCAGATTCGCGCCCTGGCTGATGCCGGCTGCGAGATCGTGCGTTGCGCGGTCCCCGACCGCGAGGCTGCCGAAGCGCTGCGGGCGATCTGCGCAGAAAGTCCGTTGCCGCTGATCGCCGACATCCACTTTGACTATCAGTTGGCGCTGACTGCCCTGGCCGGCGGAGTCGACGGGCTGCGCATCAATCCGGGCAATATCGGCGAGCGCTGGAAGGTGCAGGAGGTGGTCAAGGCCTGCGCCGGACGCGGTGTGCCGATCCGCATCGGCGTCAACGGCGGTTCGTTGGAAAAGGAACTGCTGGCAAAATACGGCCATCCCACCGCCGAAGCGATGGTCGAAAGCGCCCTTGGCCACGTCCGCATCCTCGAGGACCTCGGCTTCGACCAGATTAAGGTTAGCCTCAAGGCGTCGGATATCCGCCGTACTGTCGAGGCCTACCGGCAGCTGGCAGCGCAGGTCGACTATCCCCTGCACATTGGCATCACCGAGGCCGGTACCACCTGGAGCGGCACCATCAAAAGCGCCATCGGCCTCGGCACCCTGTTGTACGACGGTATTGGCGATACCCTGCGGGTGTCGTTGACCGGAGACCCGGTAGAAGAAGTGCGGGTCGGCTGGGAAATCCTCAAGTCGCTGGAGCTGCGGGAGCGTGGCCCGGTTTTCGTCAGCTGTCCGACCTGCGGGCGCTGCCAGATCGACTTGATTCCGATTGCCGAAGAGGTCGAACGGCGTCTGCACGACCTGCCGAAAAAGATCACCGTGGCGGTCATGGGCTGTGTAGTTAACGGCCCTGGCGAGGCGCGGGAGGCCGATGTCGGCATCGCTGGTGGCAAGGGGCAGGGGTTGCTGTTCCGCCATGGCGAGGTGGTGCGCAAAGTGCCCCAGGCTGAGTTGGCCGACGCCCTGGTTGAAGAGGCCCGTCGTCTGGCAGAAACGGATCAGGGGTAGGGGCCGTATTCGTGGACATCCTGCTGCTGGAACCCTACCTGGCTGGATCTCACGCCGCCTGGGCCGAGGAATATGCCGCCCACAGCCGGCACCGGGTTCGTATTCTCGGCTTGTCCGGCCAGCACTGGAAATGGCGGATGCACGGTGGCGCAGCGACTCTGGCCCGGCGTTTTTTCGCCGAGGGGCACCGGCCCGATCTGCTGCTGGCTACCGACATGCTCGACCTGACCACCTTCCTTGCCCTGACCCGGTCGGTCAGCGCCGGGATTCCGGCCGCCCTCTACTTTCACGAAAACCAGCTGACCTATCCCTGGTCGCCCACCGACGCCGATCCCGGGCGGCAGCGCGACGTTCATTACGGTTTTATCAATTACAGCAGCGCCCTGGCCGCTGATGCCGTGCTGTTCAATTCCGACTATCACCGCACCGCATTTACGGACGCGCTGAGAGGTTTCCTCGGCGCCTTTCCCGACTGCAACGAAACTGCAAGTATCGAGGGAATCTCCGCCAAAAGTAGCACCCTGCCGCTCGGGCTCGACCTGCAGCAGTTGAATGCCTGGCGGCCCTCCGTCCAAGCCCGCTGCGGACGACCGCCGCTGCTGCTGTGGAATCACCGCTGGGAGTACGACAAAAACCCCGACGAATTTTTCCGGGCGCTCTTCCGGCTGGATGAGCAGGGGGTCGAGTTCGAGTTGGCGGTGCTGGGAGAAGCCTTCCGCAAACAGCCGGCGATTTTTGCCGAAGCTAGAGCGCGTCTGGCCGCTCGCATCGTGCACTGGGGCTTTGCAAAAGATTCCGCCGAGTACGCAGCCTGGCTGTGGCGCGCGGACATTCTACCGGTCACCTCGGTCCACGATTTTTTCGGCGCCAGCGTGGTGCAGGCCCTGTACTGCAATACCTGTCCGCTGTTGCCGTGCCGTCTTGCCTATCCCGAGCACGTGCCGGCGACCCTGCATCACCAGTTCTTCTACGCGGATTTCGACGACCTGGTTCATCGAATGGCTGGACTCTGCCGCAATATTGACCAGGTGCGGCAGATGTTGACTCAGTCGTTTGTTGCCCGCTACGACTGGGGAACGATGGCGGTGGAGTACGACGCATTGTTCGAGAAAATGGTGACGGAAGCTCGTCCGCGTCTCCCCGAAAAGGACTTTACAGGGGGGGGGATTTCCGATAGACTCGGTCAAAATTAATGCAGTGGAGGCGTTTTTATGTCCGTAAATAAAGTCATTTTAGTTGGTAATCTCGGTAAAGATCCCGAACTTCGCTACACCCCTTCCGGGGCTGCCGTGGCAAATTTTTCGCTGGCCACGTCCGAGCGCTACAAGGACAAGAGCGGCGAAATGCAGGAAAAGACAGAGTGGCACAACATCGTCGTCTGGCGGCAGTTGGCTGAAATCTGTGGCAAGTACCTGCACAAGGGAAAGCAGGTCTACATCGAGGGAAGGATCCAGAACCGTTCCTACGATGACCGGGATGGGAACAAGCGCTACATCACCGAGATCGTCGCTGACCAGATGCAGATGCTGGGTGGACGCGGCGATGAAGGGGGCGGTCAGCGGGACGGCGGCTACGATCAGCGCGGCGGCAACCGTCAAGGGGGGCAGCAGGCCCAGCGACCGGCGCAGAATTCGGCACCGGTTTACGAGGATGTCGCCGAGCCGCCGTTCAACCCCGATGATGATATTCCATTCTAGGGATTGCCTTATACTTTTTTGTAGAAAAGAGGCCATGGACCTAGCGTTTATGGCCTCTTTGATTGATGTATGGTTTTTCTCCGCTCCCGCCTTCGATAAAATAGGGGACGGATTTGGCTTTTGCAGCGTCAAGGATTGTGGTTGGGGCTTTGCCTGGCGAGGGGCCACACGAAAATATCAAAGGGCCCTTGTGGCGCTCGGCTGAGCGTTCGGTTATTCTGCATCCGCAGGTATGAACACGGAAAGGATTGCACCTGTGGACAGGGTTTGGTACTGTCTTCTTTGATCTGCTTATGTTTGAAGTCAGGGTAGGAACTTGCCATGCTGGAAGAACGGAAAAAAGCACTGCGAAACAGCTTGAAGGATTCGGACGAAGGAGTG
>JAQYWA010000012.1 GCA_030145265.1 Desulfuromonas sp.
CGTTGAAAGTAAGGGATGGGGCATTTTTTGTCAATGCCATTTGTGCCGGTCTCTCTGGCCGTCGGCAGGGGAGGGAGACCTTGGTGATTGTATCCGTTTCGGATTCAAGACGAGAAAGCCGGTTCAAGGGCTCCCTTCATTTTGAGCAGGGCATTTTTTTCCAACTGCCTGACCCGCTCACGACTGATGCCGTAGTCGTCGGCCAGTTCCTGCAGGGTTCGGGGCTCGTCGCTGAGGATCCGGTCATGGATGATCTTTCTTTCCCGTTCGTTTAGCCGGTTGAGGGCAGTTTGAACCTGGTTCGAAAGCATCTGCTGCTGTTCGCTCGCGAGCAGGAGGGTCTCCTGGTTGTCGGCCTCGTCCGCCAGGGATTCAAGCAGGGTGAAGCTTTCGCCCTCGGCCAGTTCAGCGTTCAGCGAGGTGTCGCGGGCCGCCATTCGCTGTACCATTTCATCGACTTCTTCGTTGCGGACATCAAGTTCCCGGGCCAGTTCATCACGGTCTTCCCTGCCGGTCAGGCGCAGCAGGGCGGCCTGGGTCTGCTTGAGTTTGAAAAAAAGTTTCTTCTGGGCCTGGGTCGTGCCAATTTTAACCAATGACCAGGTTTTGATGACATAGTTCTGGATGTAGGCGCGAATCCACCAGACGGCATAAGAGATGAGACGGATGCCCCGTTCCGGTTCGAACTTTTTAACCGCCATCATCAGGCCGATATTTCCTTCCTGGATCAGGTCCAGCAGCTTTATCCCGTAGTTGCGGTATTCCAGGGCAATTTTGACGACAAAACGAAGGTTGGCGCAGACCAGGCGGTGGGCTGATTCGAGATCTTCCTGGCGGCGATAGCGCATGGCCAGTTCGCACTCTTCTTCACGACTTAGCAGGTCGAACCGCTTGACCTGGGCCATGTAGTGATCAAAGCCGTCAATGACAAGCGGCAGATTGGGGATACTCATTTTTGCGGTCTCTCTGGATAAAAAGCGTTACAAACCAACTTTTTGGCACTCTGTGATTGTGAGTGCTAAATATATATAGCAAATTCTATGCTTGCGCGCAAGAGGCCGTTTTTGCCTGTAGTTGCATCGACAAGGGCATGGCGGTTGACAGTCTTGACGTGGATGCCGATAATGACGCAGTTGTCGACTGTGAGGATATGGGGAGGATGGGCCAGAAGATGCAGTTGCTATACATCGGAATCTGTGGAGCCTTAGGGTGTATGTCCCGCTATTTGGTTTCCGGCTGGACGTACAGTTTGTTCGGCAGAAGTTTGCCCTACGGAACTCTGGCTGTCAATGTTATCGGGTCTTTTCTGCTCGGCCTGGTCATGGAGGGCAGCCTGCGTAGTTCGCTGTTGTCTCCTGAGCTGCGTATGGGGATTACGGTCGGCTTCATGGGCGGGTTTACAACTTTTTCGACCTTTTCTTTCGAAACCTATCGCCTGCTCGAAGAGGGGAGTCTTTTGCAGGCTGGTGCCAATGTTCTGCTTAATGTCGTCGTTTGTCTTGTTTTTGCAGCCTTGGGAATCTTCCTGGGGCGCCAGGTATGACGGGGGTAACCATGACCAGACTGGATGGAGAACAGACCCTGATGAGGATTTTTGTCGGTGAAAGCGATCGCTGGCAACATAAGCCGCTCTACGAAGCCCTGGTTGAATTATTTCGCGAGCAGGGCTTCGCCGGGGCCACGGTCTTGAAAGGGGCCATGGGATTTGGTGCTCACAGCGTCACCCATACCGATAGGCTTTTACGACTCTCTTCCGATCTGCCGGTGGTTATCGAGGTGGTTGAAAGCCAAGAGAAGATAGCTGAAATTTTGCCGGTTTTAGACACCATGATCAAAGGAGGGATGATTACCCTGGAAAAAGCCAGGGTCATTCGTTATTGTTGAACTATGCTGAAATTAATTAAAAACATGATCGGATCCAAGGCGCAAGACACAACGCCCAGTCACCGCTATGAACGTATCCAGGTGGTGACTTGTGCATTGCTCCTGGAGATGGCCCACACCGACGAGGAATTTCATGAGGCCGAGGCGACGCTGATCGAAGACCTGCTGCAGAACCGTTTTGATTTGCCGCCAGCGGCCGTTGCCGAACTGATCGACTTGGCTCACGGGGAGCGTCAAGCCAGCCTCGACCTGTACCATTTCGCCCGCGATATCAACGAGCATTTCACTATCGAAGAAAAGGTCGAGCTGATCGAGGCCCTCTGGCGCATCGTTTATGCCGATGGCATGCTCGATAAATACGAAGAATATCTCATGCGTCAGCTGACCAAGCTGCTGCGGCTTTCTCATCGCCAGATGATCGATGCCAAGCTCAAGATCCTGGCTGAAGTGCCGGCGGGCCGATAATCCGTGGCTCGGCCGGCATCCCGGATCCGAGTCGTCCGCTGGGCCCACCAACTGGTGGTGGGACACTATAGGTCGACAGGCTCCTGGCATCGTATGCGGTTGCAGGGGGTCAAGTGGGGAGATGCGTCTGTCTGTTGATGGTGGGGAAAGGGTCGGGGGATATAAATGAGGGGCTGTCCGAATACCGGACAGCCCCTCGCTTGTTGGGGCGTTATTGTTTGCGTGTGGGCGCCGAGGGATCCCACACGAATTCGGGCTTGAGAATCGGGGAATAATCGCCTGTCAGGCTGTTGGGCACCAGGAACGAGATTGTTTCCCAGGCACCGATGCCGGCTCGCATAATGGTCATGCCGGCTCCCTTGAAGATTCCAAGCACTGGCCCGATGGCGCCGCGATCCCTGGTCGTTATGACGATCTGCTTGGGGATCTCACCCGGCGACGTGACTATGTTCGTGATGCCGCGTACCAGTTTGTAGGAGGCATTCTCCAGGTAGGTTTCCGGTTCGAGCACCTCATTCACATAGTCCTTGTTATCCACGCGGGTTGCAAGGGCCGGAGTTGCAACGGCAGCCAGCAGTGTTGTCAGTAATGTTGCCACGACCATGAATCTGTTGTGCATAAATCCCTCCTGAATAGTGGGTATGGGTCACCAGCTTAGTCGGTCAGTGTGTATTTAGAATATTAGCAATGAATAATCGCTCTGCAAGGCGATAATGGCACGCCCGTTTCGAGGGCGGGTCTTTTTGTGGCTCGTCAATCCCCCATGGCGCAGATCCGTTTCCAATCCCGCGTCCCCTGGTGGCCCTGGATTTATCGTTACGTTGGTGAAACAAAAGCGGCTGCCCTGGTTTCAGAGCAGCCGCTTTTATTGTTGAATTTTTATTGTTGAGATAGTGATGCTGGCTTTACTGATCTTTCGGCTTGGTCTGAAATTCAACCACGTCCTCAACGAAATGGCGCATGCCTTCGGCCATTTTTCCCATCACTTCGACCCATTCCTGCAGATGAAAGACGCCGTTTTCAGTCAGCTGGTACTGCCGGCGTGCCGGTCCCGAGCCGCTGACATCCCAGGTCGATACGACGTTGCCGTTTTCTTCGAGGGTGCGCAGGGTGCGGTAGACAGCTCCCCGCTCGATGGTGGAGTCGGTCAGGGCGTGCTCATTTAGTTCGCCGACCAGTTCATAGCCGTAGGCGGTCTTTTTTTTCAACAGCAGAAAGAGAAGTATCGGTTCGACGAAACGATAAAGCTTGCCCAAGGCGCAGCTACAGGGTCGCTCGCCGCCGTGGTGCGGGCAGGGGGATCGTGTCAAGAGAAGCTTCTCCACTGGATATCCTGGGAAATAATCGGAACTTCGAGATCCTAGCATGCCCTGATTGGTTTCTTCAAGAAAAAGCCCGGTGCGTTAATCTGCAACGGGCTATGTAATTAATAGGTTCCGTTGAAGAGGCATTTTAAAAGGGTTCCGCAGCCACCGACACCCATGATCAGCAGCCAGAGAAAGACCGGCAGTGCGGCCAGGGAGGCCAGTCCTGCAACGACAAGAGTTTTTTTATCACGTTTCAATACCATGATTCTCTCCTTGAATGTTTTGAGCTGCACACCAAAACAAGTTTGTGGAATTTCGTGTGTATTAAGATGGTGCTTGTCGCTCATAGGTGTGAGATGCACCGTCGAAAAAAGATAATCAGGCGGGGTTGGTGCTGTCAAGGAGAAAATGTGTGTCGCGGGGCTTTGGTGTTAGGGCAAAGATTTTTACCGGGGGATGATGCAAGCCGTAGCGGCTGGGCAGGATGTTAAGGGTCTATGGGGGGCGCTGCGACGAGTGCAGGTCGCAGGCGCCTGAATCGCAGCTGCCTCTGCGTTTGGGAAGCAGATGGCGGTAGCGGGCGAAGAGAGCGTAGCCGACCCGGATCATCGGGGTGATGGGCGGCAGTGAGACGAGCTGTGCCAGCAGGCGATAACGCGAACCGCTCGGGTAGGCCTGCCAGATGGCGAGAAAGGCATCGACGCCGGCAAGAAAGGTTCCGCTAACATCACGGACGTGCATTTTGGCCATGAATTCATCACGGCTTTTTCCGTAGTGCTCGGCTGCGAACCCGGCGTCGCTGATGTCGATGAACATCAGTCGGCCTGCCGGGTTGTTGCGGCGGTAATGGTCGATTTCCCGGGAGCAGACGATGCAGTTGCCGTCGTAAAAAATTTCCAGTGGATAGGCCGAGGTCATGGGCTGCTCCCGGGGGATGTCGTTTTGGTCAGATCCGTTCGATCTGCAGAGGCTCGTCGCCCAGTTCGATATTGGCCTGTTGCAGCGCGGTTTCGCTGGCGACCACGGCGACGGAGCTGATGCGCTTATCCGGGGCGAGGTAGCGGGCTGCCACGGTCATCAGGGTTTCGCGGTCCATGGCGAGAGCCCGGCGGCGCAGGGCATTGCGCATCTCCAGGGTCAGGCCCTGGCAGATGTTGGCAAATTCATGGCTGCCGCGACTGCCGGGCGAGAGCGGCCGGTCGAGGTCGCTGAATATCGACAGGATCGCTTCCCTGATGTGCTCTTGGTCAAACTTTCCGGCAATGGCCCATTGCACCGCATCGTCGTATACATTGAGGGTGCGCACCAGGTGGGGATCGCGGTAGGAGAGCAGGGAGAAGATGCCTCCTTCGACGCTGTATGAGGCGAGGCCACCGTAAGCTCCGCCTTTTTCGCGGATTTCTCGATGTAGGTAGCTGGCCCGCAGCAGCTTGGCCAGAACCATCAGCGCTGCGCCGTCGGGATGAGTGAAGGGGACCGCCTGGAAGACCCGGCTGACATAGTTGACAGGCACTGACGCCGCCCAGCCTCGGCGTTGGAGTCGGGAGTTGAAGGGCGCCGGGGCTACGGAGTTGGCCGCGGTGCCGGAAGGGACGCTGGCGAAAAATGATTCGAGGGCCGGAGTTATCGATGGGAACGATGTCTCTTCGGCGGTGATGGCGCAGTCAAAATTGTTTTTCTGCAGCAACAGGCCGGCCAGGGTTTTCATCCGGGCGGCGAAGCCGTCAAGCTGATCAGGGGTCTTTTCCGCCAGTTGCTTGATCAGGCGGACTTGCTCCAGGCCGTTCCACATTTCGCGCAGCCGGGCGGCCGGAGTCAGGCCGCTGGCGGCTGACCGGTTGGCGTAGCTGTGACCCGCTCCCGGGATCGAGTTTTCCAGGGATGTTTTGACCTGGTTGATCACCGTGTGCATACGTTTAAGGTCGGTAAAATCGGGGGCGCTGCAGATGTCGGTAAGAATTTCGAACATCCGCGACTGGTTGCGGACCAGAGCCTTGCCCTTGATTGAGACCAGGGCCTGAACCCTGTCGAGCCGGTCGGGAACGTCGAGAATGACGGTTTGGGCATGGATGCCACCGGTGGCCGCCTCCATCCGTTCGGCCATGTCGGTGTAGCTGTGACCGGCCGCGCCGATCTGAGTCAGCAGGGTGCAAAAGATCGGAACCAGGGGGAGCAGTTCTTCCGGCAGGCTGGCCGTGGTTAGATAACAGGTGACATAGCCGATGCCGTTGGTCGGTTGAATAAACCAGCGGACAGGTTGCTCGCCGAGGTTGCCGGCGGTGCTCGAAACTGGCGGTTCTTCAGCCGTGATGTCGGCAAGCTCGAGGGTTGGTAGGCAGGAGAGATCCTCTTCTTTTTCCTGGGCCGTTTCAAGTGCTAGTGCCTGGTCCCGGATGGACCGGATTTGCTCATCGTCGAGGGATTTGCGGAGTTGTTCCAGCCGTTCGGCTGTCGCCTGCTCCTGTTTTTCTTTCAGCCCGGTGTCCGGCGCGAGGGTCAGGGTGACTCGATGCGGGTTGTCGAGCAGGTGTCGCCGGATCAGATCCTGGAAATACGGACCGTCCGCCAGCTTCTGTCGCAGCTGATCCAGCAGGGCATCGAAGCGCAGGGCCTCGGCGGGGTCGCCGCCGTGGATCCAGGAGCCGATCAGGCGCATCAGCAGCGACAGGGAGTAGGGGTACTGGTCGCCGGTGACTTCCTTGACCGAAAATTCCAGGCGATGAATGATCCCTTCGATACGCTCCTGGCTGAATCCGTCCCGGGCAGACTGCTCCAGGGTTTTGAGAATCAGCTGTTCGATGGCCTCGGTCTGTTCGGGTTCGGTGCCCTGCAGGCCGGCGGCAAAAAAGGTGGTTCGGTAGTCGTCGTGGTAGCCCGCGCCGGGGGCGAGGTTGGTGCCGCGCCCCGAATCGAGCAGGGCTTTGTAGAGCGGTGCCGCCGGATTGCCGAGCAGCAGGCTGGCCAGGAGAGACAGGGCCAGGCGGTCGAGGCTGTCGTTGATGTCGCAGGTCAGCCAGGCCATCTGCACCATGGTCCGTTTTTCTGTGGGGGTGCCGGGGTCGAGGGGGAAGGTTTCCTTGACCTTGCAGGGCTGGTCCCGGCGGATTTCCGGGGGGACCTCGCTGGCGACCTCGCGCTTGTCAAAGCGGGACAGGGCCTGTTGGTCGATAACGGCCAGGATCTCCCCGAGATCGAAATTGCCGTAGGTGCAAAAGTATGCGTTGCTGGGATGGTAGAAGCGGGCGTGAAAGTCACGCAGGCCTTCCCAGCTCAGGTTCGGGATGTCGGCCGGTTCGCCTCCCGAGTTGTGCCGGTAGGTGGTTGTGGGAAAGAGTGCCGGTCCAAGCCGTCGGCTGAGCAGCGACGATGGGTCGGACATGGCGCCTTTCATCTCGTTGTAAACCACTCCCTTGTACACCAGTGGGGATTCGGGGTTTTCGGGGTCCGACAGTTCGATGCGGTGGCCCTCCTGTCGGAAATCCTGTTCCTTTAATAGCGGGAAAAACGCCGCGTCGAGGTAGATGCTGAGCAGGTTGGAAAAATCCTTGTGGTTCTGGCTTGAAAAGGGGTAAAGGGTCCAGTCGCTGGCCGTCATGGCGTTCATGAAAGTGTTGAGGCTGCGCTTGAGCATTGAAAAGAACGGATCGCGGACCGGGTATTTGCGGGAGCCGCACAGGGCGGTATGTTCGAGGATATGGGCAACCCCGGTGGAGTCGTCCGGCGGAGTGCGGAATCCTACGGCAAAGAGGTTGTTCGAATCTTCGGCGGCGAGATGAACCATGCGGGCACCGGTCTTGTCGTGCTGCAGCTGAATGAGCGTGATGTTGATTTCCGGGAGCGGAGTAACTTTGGTGACGGTAAAGCCATGCCGCCTGGTACCGCTTTGCCAATGGTTGATCGCCATGCCTGATTCCTTTGATGCGTGATGGGTTGAATATGTTAACAGTCTATCGCACCCGCAGGGGATGTTCTAGGAATAACATCTGCCGCAGTGAGGGCAAAAGAAAAAGCTCCACGGGCAGGCCGTGGAGCTTGGTGTTATTTTCATTTGGAGAGGGTTCAGGCTTTGAGCACGTTGGCAGCGGCAGGGCCCTTCTGGCCAGACTCTACCTCGAAGGTCACTCTGTCCCCCTCGGCCAGAGATTTGAACCCTTCGGACTGGATTGCCGAAAAGTGGACAAACACATCGGGACCGTCTTCCTGTTCGATAAAACCGAATCCCTTCGCATCATTGAACCATTTCACCGTACCTTCTGCCATCGTTTTTGCTCCTTTGTCTCGGGCTGGCATCGTTACCGACCGGGCAGATAATCGCTGGCCAACAGCAAAAAAATACCGCACGCCTGATGGTTGTGCGGTATTTTAATATGGCGTTTTGCAACCAGGCATAATCAGTATCTGCTCGATTCTTAGATTGATGACGTATTGTTAGCATGGGTCTATTAGGAAAATCAAGTTTTTTTCAATAGTCCCGTGGTTTCTTCGGCGATTTGAAGCAATCGATGGCGTAGGCTTTCTTCCGACTGGCCGATATCGTTAATGGCGTCTGTTCACGCGTGATTGGAACCTTGTCTACTTTTTGTGGTTTTTCCTGCGCAATAATCCGTTTATTAGGAAATATATTGAAATGTGGTTTTTCAAGGGGTTGTGGCGTTGTCCACAGATTCTGTGGATAAAATTAAAAAAATGGTGGAGAGGGATATGGAAAAGGCCTGAGGGTAAAGCAAGTAACGAGTTGCCTAAAAAACAAGCAACAGGTTTGGCATACGTAATTACAGGCAGTTAAGCAATTTGTGGAGATGGTCTATGCAAAGCGTCAAGTGCTTCTCGGAAACCTCCAACTGTCGACTGTGTACGATGTGAATCTTCTAATTATCTGTGGATATGTGCCAGGTGTGGCCCCGAAGAAACGCCAAATGGCGTAGTTTTCTGTCGTCGTGGGTGTTGAGCCTTGACGGTTGTTATCAAGGTACGGAGCGAGGTGGAGTGATTGAGGGGGATTGATGGTGACGGCTTGTCTCAGCTTTGCGTCATGTGGCGGCCGGCGCTTACAGGCCTGCCGGCAGAAACGCCGCCGACGCCATGCTGTGGACGACCATGTTGATGGTGCGGTTGCCTTTGTCAGCGGTGATTCGAGCCATCATGTCCTGCAGGGCGATGAGTTTACCGAACAGACGTTCAAAGCTGAGATTGGCCTCTTCGTCTTCCCGGTTGTTGGTCAACAAAAACGGCTCTCCATTGCGGTTTTGCTTGTTGCTCAGGCGCCATACGGCAATCTCGATGTTGCGTGCGCTGTTGTAGAGCTTCTGCTCGTCGAGGCTGTCGAACATGAACTGTTCCGGGCGGTTTTCATAGCTGTTGCGGATCATTCCAGCCAAGCCTGTCACCAGTGCCAGGACCCGGTCACCCGTGAACTCCGGATCGAAGCAGAGGTCCATGGCGGCAGTCCCCTGTTGGTTGTCGAGTTCGGCGAAGCTGAGAGGGGACGAGGGAGCGAATGCCTGATGTAGGCGTGAATTGATGGTATGTCCCGAAGCCTTCTGGAGTTCTCTGGGGTTACGCTTGTACAATTTAACCATCAGGCTGCGCAGGTGGCTGAGGACTTTTTCCTGGTGAGCATCGACGACCAGGTCTATGTCCGATTTGGTGAGATTCTGGAAGCGGAAAGGCCGACTGCCGCTGCAGGCCGGTAGTAACGCAAGCAGCAGCGATAGCAGTGCAATAAGTATAACTCGCTTTCCTGTGATGGCAGATGACACTAGAACTCCCTTGCCCTTCATTTAAACGCTGTAAAGATGTCTAAGTTTACAGTGTCATCAGGCTTCGATGCAATTTTTAATTCATTGCATTTTCTTAGTTTGACGCGGTTCGGTATGGCCAGGGTTACCTGCCTCTGCGGTGTCGGGCTGTGAAAAAAACGAGTGCCCGGTATTGTTCGACGGTTTGGGGGGATTTGCCGGGAGACTGGAAGGTCTGCTCGATCGGCAAGGGGATGTGAGCCGAGGTCAAGTCGAAGGCACCGTTCGTCGGCGGCCATGTGGTTATGATGACTGGGTTCTCTGTGTGGCCAGCGGCCCTTCGCGGTGCGCTTGGCGCTACGTTATCTGGCGGGTCGCCTACCGGTCGGGCTCAAGTGTCGACTTCGGTCTCTGCCGAAATAGTTCGCTTTTGCCGCAAGTTGGCGAAGTGTGTTTTTTGACGGCCGGATTCAAATAATGGGTTGCAATAATTTTGTTGTCCTGATATAAAAATGGGCTCGTCGGAGCGTAGCGCAGCCTGGTAGCGCACCTGCCTTGGGAGCAGGGGGCCGGAGGTTCGAATCCTCTCGCTCCGACCATTAATGCGCCAGTAGCTCAACTGGATAGAGCAACGGCCTTCTAAGCCGTAGGTCGGGGGTTCGAGCCCTCCCTGGCGCGCCATTCGACAAAAAGGGAATGTTGGTAAGTTTCCCGTTGACAAGGGTGCCCCTCTTGGCTAGGATGTGTCCGCTTTTATGGAGGGTGTAGCTCAGTCGGTAGAGCACTGGATTGTGGCTCCAGTTGTCGAGGGTTCGATCCCCTTCACTCACCCCCATGAATTTTCTGGCCCACCTTTTGACCGTATCAGTGAATGTGGCGAGACCGTCACAGGTGAGCCGGCGAAAAGATGGGCCTTTTAATTTTTGTAGTGCGGGTGCGGATTGCTGCTTGTCGGTTGGCAATTCACTTTTGACAGGTTTCATGATCTTTCGGTTCACGTCTGATGCGAGAGTGGCGGAATTGGCAGACGCACTGGATTTAGGATCCAGCGGGCAACCGTGGGGGTTCGACTCCCCCCTCTCGCACCATCTCTTTTTTTCTCAGTGCATGCACTGGATATCATAAAACGGTCCGTAGGCGATTTGTCTGCGGCTTGTGTCATTTATTAAATAATGAATAAGCCCCATTTCCCCAGTGAGGTAACAGTATGAACGTCACCATCGAAGACATCAGCAGCGTCAAAAAGAAACTTTCTTTCGAGGTAGCCCCTGAAACGGTTGATGCCGCGATCGAGAAGGCTTACCAGAAAATTGCCAAGACGTCTAAAATTAAAGGGTTTCGTCCCGGCAAGGCGCCTCGTTCGGTTCTTGAGAAGCATTATGCGCCGCAAATGGAAGAGCAGGTGCTCGGTCGTCTGATCAACGATTCGTACTTTAAGGCCCTGGTCGAGCACCGCGTCGCCGCCATTGCTGATCCCGAAATCGTCGAGAGTTCGCCACTGCAAAAGGGCCAGACCTTCACCTATCAGGCTCATGTTGAAATCAAGCCTGAAGTCGAGGTCAAGGATTACACCGGGCTGACTCTGCAAAAGGAGAAGTTCGAGGAGGATCCCACGGTGGTTGATGCTCGTCTGGAAGAAATGGCGGCTGGCGGGGCTCAGCTTCAGGATGCCGAGCGTGACGCAGCCCAGAATGGCGATACCGTGATCATCGATTTCGAAGGGTTCGTCGATGGCGTGGCTTTCGATGGCGGCAAGGCCGAAGGTCATCAGCTTGAACTCGGTTCCTCCAGTTTTATTCCCGGCTTCGAAGAGCAGCTCGAAGGGGTGAAGAAAGGCGAGGAGAAGGATGTCGAGGTTACCTTCCCTGAAGAATACGGCAACAAGGACCTGGCGGGCAAGCCGGCGATCTTCAAGGTTAAGCTGCATGAAATCAAGGAGAAGGTGGCTCCCGAGCTGAATGACGATTTCGCCAAGGGTTTCGGTCTGGAGTCGCTGCAGGAATTGCGCGAAAAGCTCGATGAAAATCACCGGACCCAGGAGAAAAACCGGATCGACGGCGACCTGAGGGAAAAGCTGGTTGCTGCCCTGATCGAGCGCAATCCGATGGAAGTTCCCGAAACCATGGTGGCCAGCCAGTTGGACTACATGCTCGGCAATATCAGCAACCGGCTCAAGCAGCAGGGGATGAGCCTCGAGATGATGGGGATGAACGCGGAATCGTTCAAGCAGATGTACCGTGAAACGGCGGTCAGCCAAGTCAAGGGGAGCCTGGTGATGGAAGGTGTGGCCCGTCAGGAGAAGATCCAGGCAGATCCTTCCGAGATTGACGGTAAGCTTGAAGAAATCGCCAAGATGTCCAATGCACCCCTGGACGCGGTGAAAAAACACTATGCTTCCGATGAGGCGCGTCAGGGCCTGTTGGCCCAGCTCGTCGAAGAAAAAGTTATGCAGTTCCTGCTTGAAAACTCAACAGTTGAAGAAGTGCCCAAGGACCAGTTGGTCGCCAGCGACCAGGAACAATCGGAGGCGTAACGTCATGAACTTTATCCCGATGGTGGTCGAACAGACAGGGCGCGGCGAACGCGCTTATGACATCTACTCTCGCCTGATGAAGGACCGGATTATTTTTCTGGGTGGGGCGATAGAAGACCACATGGCCAACCTGATCATTGCCCAGTTGCTGTTCCTGGAGTCCGAGGACCCCGACAAGGACATCTACCTGTACATCAACTCTCCGGGCGGGGTGGTCACGGCCGGGATGGCTATTTATGACACGATTCAGTACCTGAAGTCGCCGGTATCGACCATTTGTGTCGGTCAGGCCGCCAGCATGGGCGCCGTGCTCCTTGCCGCCGGGGCCAAGGGCAAGCGTTTTGCCCTGCCGCATGCCCGGGTCATGATCCATCAGCCGCTGGGTGGCTACCAGGGACAGGCGACCGATATCAAAATTCACGCGGAAGAAATTCTCAAGATTCGCGACACTCTTAACGGAGTTTTGGCCACGCATACCGGGCAACCGTTGGAGCGAATCGAGGTGGACACCGAGCGGGACTTTTTCATGGGTAGCGACGCCGCTAAAAAATATGGTATTATTGACGACATCGTAACAAGAAAAACCTGACTTTTTAGCGCGGAGGAATTTTAGTGAGTCGAGATGATTCTCAAACTGGGCAGCTGACCTGCTCTTTTTGCGGCAAGGCCCAGGAAGAGGTAAAGAAACTTATTGCCGGGCCGGCGGTTTATATCTGCGACGAATGCATCGAGTTGTGCAAGGATATTATCGTCGAAGAAGCCAAGCTTGAAGACTCGGCCCATGGCGGTACGGGGCACCTGCCCAAGCCTTACGAAATCAAGGATGCCCTTGATGATTTTGTCGTCGGCCAGGAACGAGCTAAAAAGGTTCTCGCGGTTGCCGTCTACAATCATTACAAGCGTGTCGAGTTCTTGGGCAAGACCGGGGATGTCGAAGTGCAGAAAAGCAACATTCTGCTCCTTGGCCCGACCGGCAGCGGCAAAACCCTGCTGGCTCAGACTTTGGCTCGGATTCTCAATGTGCCGTTTGCTATTGCTGACGCCACCAATCTGACCGAGGCCGGTTATGTCGGCGAAGATGTCGAAAACATCATCCTCAACTTGTTGCAGTCAGCCGATTACGATATCGAGAAGGCGCAGAAGGGGATCATCTATATCGACGAGGTCGACAAAATCGCCCGCAAGTCCGATTCCCCCTCAATCACTCGTGATGTGTCCGGCGAGGGCGTTCAGCAGGCCCTGCTGAAAATCATCGAAGGGACCATGGCCAGTGTGCCGCCCAAGGGTGGACGCAAGCATCCCCAGCAGGAGTTCCTCAAGGTCGACACGACCAATATCCTGTTTATCTGTGGCGGGGCTTTTGCTGGCCTTGAAGATGTTATCACGCGGCGGTCCGGAACGAAGAGCATGGGATTCGGCGCTGAAATCAAGCAGAAAAAAGAGCAGCGACTGGGTGAAGTGTTGTCGCAAGTCGAGCCGGTAGACCTGCTCAAGTATGGCCTCATCCCCGAGTTCATCGGTCGTTTGCCGGTGGTAGCTACCCTTCTTGAGCTGGACGAGGAAGCTCTTATTCAGATCCTCAAGGAGCCCAAGAATGCCCTGGTCAAGCAGTACCAGAAGTTGTTTGAACTGGAAAAGGTCAACTTGAAGTTCACCGACGGGGCCCTTGTGGCCATTTCCAAGGAAGCTCTCAAGAGAAAGACCGGTGCTCGTGGTTTGCGTTCCATTCTGGAGAATGCCATGCTCGACGTGATGTACGACATCCCGTCCCAGGACCGGGTCAAGGAAGTTGTCATCAATGAAGATGTCATTCTCAAACAGGCCCGGCCGATCGTTCTTTACGACTGCGCCGAGTCTGCCTAAGGGTTGAGTCTCAGGACTGCTGAGCCACCCGACGCGCCGCTTGCTGATCCTTCTTCTTTTCTTTCCAGCAGGGAACGTTCTGAGAGCCATGACAGAGTTTATTGATCATACCGACATGCAGGAACCTTCGGCGGATATCCCCGTATACCCCCTGTTGCCCCTTCGCGACATCGTTATCTTCCCGTACATGGTGACACCGCTGTTTGTCGGTCGCCCTCGCTCCATTCGTGCCCTGGAAGGGGCAATGGAGAAGGACAAACTGGTTTTTCTCGCGACCCAGAAGGATCCCAAAACCGATGAGCCGGGTGAGGGTGATCTGTTCGACATCGGTGTCGTCGGCCAGGTCATCCAATTGCTCAAACTGCCGGATGGAACGGTGAAGGTTCTTGTTGAGGGCAAGCATCGTGGTCGTCTTCGATCTTTTATGGATCGCGACGAGTGCGCTTTTGCCACGATCGAGCCACTGCCTGACCCGTCGGTCGAATCTCCCGAGGTTGAGGCATTGTTGCGCAGCGCCTGTGAAACGTTCGAAAACTATGTCAACCTCGGTAAGAAAATCCCTTCGGAAATGGTTTCTTCGGTTTCCGGAATTTCCGATCCGGGGCGATTGGCCGATACCATCGGCGCCCATCTGAATGTTCGCATACCCGACAAACAGGAAATTCTCTCCTGCATCAATCCGCTCGAACGCCTGGAGCACCTGCTGGCCATGATGGAGCGGGAGGTGGAGATTCTGCAGATCGAAAAGAAGATCCGCACCCGGGTTAAGGGCCAGATGGAGCGGAGCCAGAAGGAATACTACCTGAATGAGCAGATGCGGGCCATTCAGAAAGAGCTTGGTGAAAAGGACGAATTCAAGCAGGAAATTCGCGAGCTTGAAGACAAGATTGCCCAGCGGAAGATGTCCAAGGAGGCCACGGACAAGGCCTTGGCCGAGTTGCGCAAGCTCAAGATGATGTCTCCCATGTCTGCTGAGGCGACGGTGGTGCGCAACTACATCGATTGCCTGGTTTCGCTTCCCTGGAAAAAGGGGACTAAAGACCGTATCGACCTGGATCGTGCCGAGGCAGTCCTTGAGGCCGATCATTATGGTCTGGAAAAGGTCAAGGAGCGGATCGTCGAATATCTGGCGGTTCAGTCCCTGGTGAAAAAAATAAAAGGGCCGATCCTCTGTCTGGTCGGTCCTCCGGGGGTCGGCAAAACTTCGCTCGGTCGCTCGGTCGCCAAGTCGCTGGGGCGCAAGTTCGTGCGCATGTCCCTCGGCGGAATGCGTGACGAGGCGGAGATCCGTGGCCACCGGCGGACTTATATAGGCGCCATGCCGGGCAAAGTCATCCAGGGCCTGCGTAAGGTAGGGGTGCGAAACCCGGTGTTCCTGCTCGACGAAATCGACAAAATGAGCACCGATTTTAGGGGCGACCCATCTTCGGCTCTGCTCGAGGTTCTGGATCCTGAGCAGAACAATACTTTTGGCGATCATTTCCTGGATGTCGATTATGATCTTTCCAATGTGCTGTTCATTGCTACGGCCAACTCGCTGTATTCTATTCCGAGGCCGTTGCAGGATCGGATGGAGGTCATCCGTATCGAGGGGTACATAGAAGAGGAAAAGCTGGCTATCGCTCAACGTTACCTGGTGCCCAAGCAGCTGGAAACTCACGGTCTTATGGCTGAGCGGGCTCATTTTTCTGAATCGGCCCTGTACGAAATCATTCGTCGCTATACCCGAGAATCCGGGGTGCGTAATCTTGAACGGGAAATCGCCAACGTTTGCCGGAAGATTGCCAGAGAGCTGGTCAAGTCAACGGATAAGAAGAAGAAGTTCGCGGTCGGAGTTCCCCAGATTAAGAAGTACCTCGGGGTTCCCCGCTACAGTTACGGCGTCAAGGAAGATCAGAATTGCGTCGGCATGACCACGGGGCTGGCCTGGACCGAGGTTGGTGGTGAATTGCTTACGATTGAAACGGCGATCCTGCCCGGACAGGGAAAGCTGACGGTTACCGGCAAGCTGGGAGAGGTCATGCGGGAGTCGTCGCAGGCGGCTTTGAGCTACGTGCGTTCGCGTTGGCAGGAACTGGGGCTCGAAAAAGAATTTTACCACAAGCTGGATATTCATATTCACGTGCCTGAAGGAGCCATCCCGAAGGATGGTCCCTCGGCCGGGATTACCATGGCGACAGCGTTGGCCTCTGCGCTTACCGGGCGGGCGGTTGATCGTGACTTGGCCATGACCGGTGAGATTACCCTGCGGGGACGGGTTTTGCCGATCGGAGGCTTGAAGGAGAAGCTTCTTGCGGCCAAGAGGGCCGGAATTACTAAGGTTGTCATACCTCAGGACAATGAAAAAAATCTTGAGGAGGTCCCGGCACAGATCCTGAAGTCGCTGACGGTGATCGCGGTAGACCATATGGATCAGGTTCTCGAAGTCGCCCTCGGAGTGACCACCCCCCTGGCTCCGCTGGGATCCGGCGACGAATATGTCGCCAGTGCTGAAGAACCGGTTAGACATTAGGCTTTTTTAGTGAAGTATTCGCTTGACACTCTTTTTAGAAGTTTGGTATATATGCCTTCGTTTTGAAGGGCTTAAACCATTCCTATTTACCGGAGGTATGTTGTGACGAAAGCCGATCTTGTCAATGCTATGGCAGAGAAAGCAGAACTGAGCAAGAATGACGCTGAGAAAGCTCTCAAGGCGTTCACTGATGCTGTAACTGAAGCACTTAAGGCGGGGGAGAAGGTTGCCCTGGTGGGTTTCGGTACATTCAGCGTGGGACAGCGTGCTGCTCGCACAGGTCAGAATCCCCAGACTGGTGACAAGATTCAGATTGCTGCCGCCAACACCCCCAAATTCAAGGCCGGCAAGGCTTTGAAGGACTCCGTAAATTGATTTAATCCCTATGCCGGGAACAAAAGAGCAGGAAACGAAAAGCCGCTTCTTCCGTCACCTCTTATGCTAGTGTTTTTTGTTTCCTCTTTTTATTTTGCGGGGCTGTAGTAGAGTCGGTTACAACATCGGCCTGTCACGCCGGAGGTCGCGGGTTCGAGTCCCGTCAGCCCCGCCATTTTAACTGCTGTATCGGGCGAATAGCTCAGCTGGGAGAGCATCGGCCTTACAAGCCGAGGGTCACAGGTTCGATCCCTGTTTCGCCCACCAGATTATAAATGACGAAGATCCTGTCAATTACATAAGAAGTTCGGGGGCTGTAGTAGAGTCGGTTACAACATCGGCCTGTCACGCCGGAGGTCGCGGGTTCGAGTCCCGTCAGCCCCGCCATAAAAGATCAGGGGTGGTTCCTAGTGGAACCACCCCTGTTTTTATATCCCCCCCAAGATTAATCATCCCCTGCCATGACAAGTCTTTGCCCTTGACTTTGCCGGAACCTATTCCCTATCATGTTTGGATGTGAACTAACTTTTTCAGCGAAAACAGGAGGATGCTCAATGCTTTTTGTCTCACGTCTGGGTGGTCGCCTGCTGGTCTCGTGTTATCTGCTTTGTGTTCTGTTGGTTTCTCCGGTAGTTGCCGGATCGGCTGTAGTTGCCGAAGTCGGAGGCATTCCGGTGACTGCCCATGAGCTGCAGCGCGAATTTCAGCAGTTGATCCCGATGCAGGTCAGTTTTCACGGCGGCATTTCTCAGGACAAGCTTGCAGAACTCCAGCAGCAGGCCCTCGATAAACTCGTC
>JAQYWA010000299.1 GCA_030145265.1 Desulfuromonas sp.
GGCGATGCCCTGGCCTCCCCGACCCATTTCTCCAGTTCGGTGCACAATGCCGCTGCCGCCCACAGCTCGATTCTGCTGAACGCGACCGGGCCGAGCCTGACCGTCAGCCAGTTCGAAATGTCGGTTCCCTCGGCGCTTCTTACCGCCTGCCTCTGGCTTGAAGAGGAGCGGGTCGATGCGGTGCTGTTCGGCGGGGTCGATGAGTGCGGCGAACTGCTGCATTACTGCTGGCAGCGTTTCATTCCCGGGACCGGGGCCGATGGGCCGATGCGACCTCTCGACTTCGACCGCCAGAGCGCGGTGGCCGGCGAAGGGGCGGCCTTCCTGCTGCTGACCCGTGCTTCCGGTGCTGCGGCGCCCTATGGCCGCATCCGTCAGGTGGTTCAGGGCAACGCTGAAGGCGGCGCTCCCGTGCTGCCGGATGATGCGGTCCTTTTTCTCGGTGCCGACGGCCACCGGGAGTGCGGCGCGGCTTACCGCGGGCTTCCCGCAGCGGCCCCTCTGGCGGCCTATGCTCCGCTCTACGGCAGCCTGCCGGTCGGTCCGGCCTTCGATCTGGCGGTGGCTGCTCTCAGCTGCCGGGACGATCGGATTTTTCCCGCTCCTTCGGGGGGGGCTCGCGGCATCGGTCCTCAGCCCGAAGCGCTGGCGGGACGTCCGCTATGCTGTCTCAAGTTCGGGACTGAAGGCGACTTCGGTCTGATTCGGGTGGCGAAGTAGATGATGGTAGACCAGGGGAAAAATCAGTCGCCGACCCGCGCCCTCGAAGTTCGGCAGCTGGTCAAATTCTACCGGGGGGCGAACCGGCCGGCGCTCGACGGTCTCGAAGTGACGATCGAGCCGGGCGAGGTTTTCGGCCTGCTCGGCCCGAACGGAGCCGGCAAGACCACGGCCATCTCTATCCTCTGTACCCTGCTCAAGCCGACTTCCGGCAGCCTGTCGATTTTCGGCATCGATGTTTTGCGCCACCCGGCCCTGGTGCGGCGACTGATCGGCCTGGTCCCCCAGGAAATCGCCCTCTACCCGCTGCTGACGGTTCGCGAGAACCTCGCCTATTTCGGCCGGCTGCACGGACTGCGGGGAGGCGAGCTGCGGGATCGCATCGACCACTGCCTGGCTATGGTTTCGCTGCAGGAGCATGCCGACCGCCCGGTGGCCGACTTCTCGGGCGGCATGAAGCGGCGCGCCAACCTGGCGGCAGGGATTCTGCACCAGCCGCGCCTGCTTTTTCTCGATGAGCCGACCGTCGGTATCGACGCCCAGTCGCGCCACGTGATCCTGGAAAATCTCGCTCAGCTCCGGGAGACCGGCATGACCATGGTTTATACCACCCATTACATGGAAGAGGCTCAGCAGCTCTGTTCGCGGGTCGCCATCGTCGACGCCGGCCGGGTGATTGCCGAAGGGCGTCCGCACGACCTGATCGCCGAAGCCGACGGCTGCGACAATCTCGAAGCACTGTTCCTCCAACTTACCGGCCGCCATCTGCGGGATTGAGGCAAGGGCCTGTTGAAAAATAAGTGTTACGAGCAGGCGCTCAGATTTGGGTCAGATTTGGGGGCACAGACTGAGCAAAACCGCAGACGTAGTAGAACTACGTCGAGGATTTTACGATTGAGGTGCGGCCAATGATGGCCCGAAGATGAGATGCATAATGTTACAGTTATTCTTTGACAGGCCCTGACTTGCTCCAGTTTTTCGCCACCCTTCATAAAGAGCTGCTGCTGCTGCTGCGCGACCGCGGCGGCCTGGCCCTGCTGTTTCTCATGCCGATGGTCCTGGTGCTGGTCGTCTCGTTGGTGCAGAACAACATCCTCAAGGCCACCGGCGAGGGAAGCCTGCAGGTACTGCTGGTCGACAATGACCGGGCCGAATTTGGCCGGCGCATTACTGAAACGCTACGGGCGACCGGGGCGGTTCAGGTGATCGATAAACGGGACGGGATCGCCTTCACCGCCGCTGAGGCCCGGCAGCTGGTCGCCGGCGGTAAGTACCAGTTCTGCCTGGTGATCCCGGAGGGGACCAGCGAAGCGGTCCGGCGACGGGCCAGGATTCTGGCCCGGAAAGCCTTCGGCACGGCTGAAGCGTTCAGTGTCAGTCCGGGTGGGGGGCCGGTAGCGGTCGAACTCGGCATCTACTTTGATCCGGCCGTGCAGGGGGTCTTTCGCAGTGTCCTTTCTAACGCTCTACAGCGGGTCGTGCTGGCGCTTGAGATCGAAGAGAAGGCGCAGATGCTGGCCGAGATCTTTCCCGAAGAAATCGAATCCCGGCTGGGTGGGGGGCTCGGGCTGAACCCGCTTCCCGGTTCCGGTGGCCCGAAGGTGACTTTTAACTGGCAGGATGAGTCACTGCTTGCGGTCAGGGAGCGGATCGCCGCCGGCGAGGAGATCGTCTACCCCGATGCCGTGCAGCAGAATGTTCCCGCCTGGACCCTGTTCGGGATGTTTTTCATCGTCGTCCCTCTCTCCGGGGCGCTGATTCGCGAACGCCAGGAAGGAACGCTGCAGCGACTGCTGACTTTGCCCATTTCGCCGCTGACCCTGCTCGGCGGCAAGCTGGCCGCCTATGTGCTGATCGCCCTGGTTCAGGCGGGGCTGATGCTGCTGGTCGGCAAGCTGGTGCTCCCTCTGTTCGGGACCCCGGTCCTCACCTTTGGCGACGATCTGCCGGCGTTGTGTCTGTTGCTGCTCGTGTGTGCCCTGGCCGCCACCGGCTACGGAATTCTGATTGGCAACCTAGTGCGCAGCTATGAGCAGTCCGCCATGCTTGGTTCGGTTTCGGTGGTGGTGGCCGCCGCTCTGGGCGGGATCATGGTTCCTGCCTACGCCATGCCCAAGGCGATGCAGGCGGTCAGCGCCTGGTCGCCGCTGGCCTGGGGGTTGAACGGATTTCACGAGCTGTTCGTCCGCCACGGGACGTTGCGTGAGATCTGGCCGAACATCTTTTCATTACTCGGTTTTTTTGCTGTCTGTCTGACGATTTCCTGGGGGCTCTTCTCCCGGCGTCAGCGCGGCGGTCGTTGAATTAAGTGCACAACCGATCAGGAGTCGTTGGTATGGAACCTTTGTCAGAAGACGGTCTGGAACGTGAATTGCGCGATATGGTGGTCGCGGTCTG
>JAQYWA010000300.1 GCA_030145265.1 Desulfuromonas sp.
ATGAGATGTCGCGGCAGCTCGAATATGTACGTTCCGCCGGGATTGAACCTCAGCGATTGACCGTGTCCGGTATTGGGGAGCCTCTGCATAATTTTGATTCACTGGTTGCGTTCATTCGCCGTTGTCGAGAAATATCCCTGCCGGTTTCGTTAACGACAACTGGCGGCCCACTGGATCGTTTTGAGGAGGCCCTGCAATTGCGTCACAATGGCCTGATGCTGTCCCTGCATGCCGACACCTCTGCTACCCACCGGTTACTGATTCCCCATGCTCCGGCTTTCGACTGCTTGATCGACGCTCTGGAACAGGGCTTGGCGACTCTGTCCCGTCGACGCCGGAGAAAGTTGGGGATCAACTACCTGCTGCTGCAGGGGATCAACGATAAGAAGTCTGAACTTTTGCCCCTGGTTCCCCTGTTCCGTCGCTTTCCAGACCTCACCCTCCATCTGTTGACCTGCAACCCGGTGCCGGATTCAGTCTATGTCAGTCCCGCCGCTGATAAAATTGACGAATTACACGAATGGCTTTCCGGGCAAGGGGTTCATTCCCGACGGCCGAACCCCTGGCGAACCCAGCAGGAAGGTGGATGCGGGACCCTGTTTGTCCGCAGTCTCTGACCATTGTCCATTGGTATTCTTTCAGCCTTGTGCTAGGATATTTGCCCGTCTATCTAGGGCATTTTATCTTTTCAGGAGTCTGGCATCATGATTCTTACGCGAACGGTTAAACCCGTCAGTAACTTCTCGCGGGGGTTTTTTTCTCTCTTTCGCAGTGCCCGCTTCATCATGCAGCATCCTGGGTTGCTTCGATTCATCATCATCCCCTTTTTGATCAACCTGATCGTCTTCTCCGGTTCGATTTATCTCGGCCTCGATTTCTTCAATGACAGTATTGTTCACCTCATCCCGCAGGGGGAAGCCTGGTACTGGGCCGTCGTCTATTATTTTCTCTGGGTTCTGGCGGTTGCGGTGACCGCTGTGGTGGTCTTTTTTTCCTTCACGGTGGTAGGCAACCTGATTTCATCGCCTTTCAACGACCTGCTCTCCGAAAAAACCGAGCGACTGCTCACCGGGGCAGGCGATGATACCCCCTTTTCGTTCAAGCTTTTCTGGCAGGACGCCCTGCGAACCGTTTTTGTCGAAGTAAAGAAAATATCCGTGTTTGTGATATTGATGTTGTTTCTGCTGCTGCTCAACCTGATCCCGGTCTTCGGCAGCATGGTCTATTCTGTCTTGGCGGTCATGCTGACCCTGTTTTTTTTGGTGGTCGAATACATGGGGTTTGTTTTCTCGCGCAAGCGCATGAACTTCGGTGAGCAGCGCCGGTACCTTTTTTCGCGCAAGACGACCATGCTCGGTTTCGGCATGGGAGTGCTGGCCCTGCTGGCGATTCCGTTTCTGCAATTCGTCTGTATTCCGCTTGCCGTGGTCAGTGCAACCCGTTTGTGGTGCGAAGAGTTGGAGGGGGAGAATTCTCAACCGGAACCCTAACTTGCAGGTGCGTTTATGAGAGAAATAGCTGTTCAGGCCGCGCTCAAGGGCGGTCAGGTGTTGATGCAGAAATTTGGTCGGGTTCTGTCCGTTGGCCGAAAGGGCGCGGTCGATCTGGTCACCGATGCTGACAGGGAGGCCGAAGAGGCCATCGTCAGCGTGCTTCGCGGCACGTTCCCGCGTCACGACATCCTGGCCGAAGAGGCCGATTACGGACGCAGCGATTCAAACTACCGCTGGATTATTGATCCCCTCGATGGAACGACCAACTATGTCCACGGGTTTCCCTGGTTTGCCGTGTCGATCGCTCTCGAGGTTGAGGGCGAGGTCTGTCTCGGCGTAATATACAATCCTTTCCACCGGGAGATGTTCGTTGCCGAAAAGGGCCGCGGCGCGTTTCTCAGCGACATCCAACTTTTCGTCTCAACGACCGGGCTGTTGTCCGACTCCCTGTTGGCGACCGGGTTCCCCTATGACCGCAAAGAAAGTCCGGTGAACAACTACGACCATTTTGTTAATTTTCAGATGGCGGCCCAGGCCTGCCGCCGGGCCGGTGCCGCCAGCCTGGATCTGGCTTATATGGCCGCAGGTAGATTCGACGGTTATTGGGAGATGAAACTTAAGCCCTGGGATGTGGCCGCAGGCAAGCTGCTGGTCGAAGAAGCCGGTGGCCGGGTCAGCGACTTTGACGGTCAGCCCTTTGATATTTATGGGCAGGAGTGTCTGGCCAGCAACGGGCTTATTCACGAACCAATGCTGGATGTCCTGAAGCAGGGGCGCTGGCCCCGTTAGTGTTCCGTGCGGTTAGTTCGCCGCACAAATTTTGCGTAATTTTGGTTTCTGGCAAGGCGCGGTGACGCAGGCCTAGCCGAGCTTAAGCCGAGGAGCCGGAACGAAGCTAGGGACCAAAATTACCGAAATTTGAAGGAATGAATTAGCCGAACGGGACACTAGACACCGAGGAGCAGATGATGACCTGTCACCAAGTTGATTATGAAATTGTCGGCGATGACATGCAGATGGTCAAGGTCGAACTTGACCCGGGTGAGACGGTGATCGCCGAAGCTGGCGCGATGAATTACATGGAAGACGGCATCGTTTTCGAAGCCCGCATGGGTGACGGCTCGGCCGGTGATCAAGGCCTGATGGGCAAACTGCTCAGTGCCGGCAAACGGGCCATCACCGGGGAATCCCTGTTCATGACCCATTTCAGTAACAGTAACGGGCGCGGCAAGAGTCATGTCGCCTTTGCTGCTCCCTATCCGGGCAAGATCATTCCCATGAACCTGGGACAGATGAAAGGGGAAATCCTCTGCCAGAAAGATGCGTTTCTGTGCGCGGCCCTGGGAACTAAGGTCGGAATCGCTTTTCAGCGCAAACTCGGGGTCGGTTTTTTCGGCGGCGAAGGGTTTATTCTCCAACGCCTGCAGGGAGACGGTATGGTCTTTATTCATGCCAGTGGCACCATAGTCGAGCGAGAGCTTAAGGGGGAAACCCTGCGGGTCGATACCGGCTGCCTGGTGGCTTTTGAACCCACTGTCAACTACAGCATCGAGCGGGCCGGCAATCTCAAAAGCATGTTTTTCGGCGGCGAGGGACTGTTTCTGGCGACCTTGAGCGGACA
>JAQYWA010000301.1 GCA_030145265.1 Desulfuromonas sp.
ATCATCAACGGATGAAAGTTCACCGGCGTGGTGCCGCGCAGGCTGTCGCGCAGCCGGCGGTAGCTGTTGAGTTCGCGCCGCCGGCCGGACAGGCAGGCATCCGGGTTGCCGGAATACTGCTCGAGAACGACTCCGGTCAGCCGGAAGCCGGTATCGGCCAGGGAAGCGGTCAAAGACTGCAGGGCCTTGCGGTCCCAGCCGTCGCGAACCGGAACGCTCCGGGCGAGGGACAGGATTTCGTCCAGGTCCAGCAGGTTCCTGACATCGATAAAGGCGCGGGCGGTAGCATAGAGTTCGCTGCCGGTCTTTTCCGTCAGCACAATGATCGGCAGAAAATCCTTCAGATGAGGCAGAATGGAGAGGCGACGGGCCGGCTCGGCGGCAATGCCGCACTCTTCACAGTCCGCCGCACAGGCCTTGCAGAGACTCCAGCTCTCTTCGGGCAGGATGCTGCCGAGAACCTTTTCGAACGCCTGCAGCTGCTCTCGCAGCTCAGAGACCCTCTCGGGCTCCGGGGAGATTTCCAACCCCTCGCCGACCGCCCAGTCGCACAGGGCACCCAGGGCATCCTCGAGACGCAGCAGCAGTTCGTGCTGCCGCTCCGCCAGCATCCGGTTATCCAGGGCGTAGATCTGCTGGCGCAGCATTTCCCCGTCAACCACCCGATCGAAGGACAGCCAGACAGCGACCGCATCGACCAGCGTCACCCCATGCTTTTGCACCAGGCCATTAAAAAATGAACTGCCGGCACGGTCTACCACCATGTTGGTGATGACGGTGGCCGTGATTTCCCTGGCCAGCGGATGGCCGGAAATATAGTCCCGGTAACGGGTACGGATCGCTTCGGGGAAGTACCCGAACAGGCAATCGCTGACCCCGGCCTGATCCGGCAGGCTGCTGGCCAGAAGGGCCTGAAATATCTGCATTTTGCTGTAGGCCATGAGAATCGCCAGCTCGGGACGGACGAGACTTCGCGACTCGCGGGCCAGCACCTCCTTGGCCGAGGGAAGAAACTCGCCGCGACGGTCCATGAGCCCGGCCCGGCTGAGGCGGTCGGACAACTCAATGAAAGGCTCGACCGCCCGAAGACAGCGGGCCTGATCGAGGGACAGGCAGAGGCTCTGACCGTAGTTGTTGGCCAGCACGGCCTGGCAGACATCGTCGGTCACCGCTTCGAGTTGGCGGTTGCGCTCCTCCTGCGAAGTTACCTGGGCCTGCTCGCGAAGATATTGCATGAAAATTTTCAGGTTGACTTCGTGGTCGCTGCAATCGACCCCGGCCGAGTTGTCCACCGCATCGGTATTGATGCGACCGCCAGCCAGGGCGTATTCGATGCGCCCACGCTGGGTGAGCCCGAGATTCCCCCCCTCGCCCATCACCTTCGCCCGCAACTGCCGGGCATCGACCCGTACCCCGTCGTTGGCGCGGTCGCCGGCATCCTCGTCCTTCTCGGTGCCGGCCTTGACATAGGTGCCGATACCGCCATTCCACAGCAGGTCAACCTCGGCGGTCAGCAACAACCGGATCAGACTGGGCGGATCCATCGTTTCGTGGCGCACACCGAGCCAATTCCGCACTTGCGGCGTCAGTGGAATTTCCTTGGACGCACGGGAATAGACCCCGCCTCCTTCGGAAATCAGGCTGCGGTCGTAATCGTCCCAGCTCGAACGAGGGAGGTCAAACAGCCGTTGGCGTTCGACAAACGACTTCTCCGGATCAGGATCCGGATCAAAAAAGATGTGCCGGTGATCGAATGCAGCCAGCAGGCGGGTTTTGCGCGACAGCAACATGCCGTTACCGAAGACGTCGCCACTCATGTCACCGATGCCGACCGCAGAAAACGGTTGGGTCTGAATGTCGATACCCAGTTCGCGGAAATGGAGCTTGACGCTTTCCCAGGCGCCACGGGCGGTAATTCCCAGTTTCTTGTGGTCGTACCCCTGGGAGCCGCCGCTGGCGAAGGCATCGTCGAGCCAGAAGCCGTAGGATTGGCTTACCGCATTGGCCGTATCGGGAAGATGGGCGGTGCCCTTGTCGGCCGCCACCACCAGGTACGGATCCTCTTCGTCGTAGGCGACCACACCCTCAGGGCGGACCACCTGGGCGCCGACCCGATTGTCGGTCAGATCGAGCAGGCCGCTGATCAAGGTCTGGTAAGCCGCCTTGGAAAGCGCCATCCCTTCTTCCCGGCCGGAATAAGGGGTTTTGACCACGAATCCGCCCTTGGAACCAACCGGTACGATCAGGGCGTTCTTGGTCATCTGGGTCTTCATCAGCCCGAGCACCTCGGTGCGGAAATCGTCGGGACGGTCAGACCAGCGCAAGCCGCCGCGAGCCACTTTGCCGCCGCGCAGGTGAATTCCCTCCATGGTCGCCGAGTGGACGTAAATCTCGTACAGCGGGCGAGGTGCCGGCATGTCGATGATGCCGATGGCGCTGATCTTGAACGAAAAGAAATAATCGGGGCGGTCGCGGCGAACAAAGAAATTGGTGCGGACCGTCGAATCGATGAGGTTGAACAGGATCCGCAGGATGTTGTCTTCATTGACGGCGGAAACGTCCTGCAGCGCCGCGGCGATTTCCATGCGCACCGGCAACAGCACCTGTTCCTCTCGCACCAGCGGGTCGCGCCACTCGGGACGATCGCTGAAGCGCCCCTCAAAATAACGATATAGCAGCAGCGTCACTTGCGGATTGTTGATCAGGGCAAAGGCGACCCGCTTCTTGGTGTAGGGCGAACCGAGCTGAAAATAGTAGTTGCGATAGCCTCGGAAGATGTCGATCTCACGCCATGACAGGCCGGTCAGGACCAGCAAGCGGTTAAAGTAGTCGTTCTCCGATTGCCCCCGCCGCAGGGAGTCGAGGGCCGAGAGAAAGTTGTCTCGCTGGGCCGACAGCTCGGAGCCCCCGGCACAGCAGCGGATCCCGAAGCTCTTGATATAGACCGTACTGCCGTCCACATGCAGGTCGAAATCAACTTCTTCGATCACCGTCAGGTTGAGATTTTCGAGGAGCGGCATCAGTTCATTGAGATAGCTGCGCCGCGAGCTGTAGAACTGCAGCCGGTAGTGCTTTTCCTGCCCGCTGAAGGGCCCCCAGAGGTCAAAAAT
>JAQYWA010000302.1 GCA_030145265.1 Desulfuromonas sp.
CATGGTCGCCCTGCTGCTGCGTCGACCGGGCCAGATTCTGCTGGCGCTGCTGCCGGTGGCGACCGGGCTGGTGGTGATGCTCGGCACCATGGGGTGGCTGGGAATGGAATTCAACCTGTTCAACATCGTGGCGACCATCCTGGTGATCGGCTTAGGTGTCGACTACGGGATTTTTATGGTCTGCCGGGGCGAGCCGGGCGAGGATAAGGCCACTAAGCAGGCCGTGCTGGTGGCCGGGCTGACCACCCTGGCCGGGTTCGGCGCGCTGGCTTTCGCCGAGCACCCGGCGCTTTATTCCATCGGCACCACGGTGCTGCTGGGGATCGGCGGGGCGGTGCCGACGGCGTTGCTGTTAGTGCCGGCGCTGCAGCGGGAGCGCAGCTGATGGCGCGGCGGCATTGGGCTGGTTTGCTGCTGGCGTTACTGCTGGGCGGCTGTGCCAGCATCCCCTTCGAATCCCCGCGGCTGGGGCCGACCCGTGAGCTGACGGCGACGGAGCTGCTCGAACCGTTCTGGCTCGACGATGCGGCCGTTTATCGCATTCGCCAGTCGGGGCTGTTCCAGTTGCATGGCATGAAGCTCCCCCTTGAGGGGTTCATGGAACTTGACGCCGGCAACCGGCATGCCCGGCTGGTGGCCCTCGAAGGGATGGGGCTGAAGCTGTTTGACCTCACCGTCACCGCCGAAGATGTCGAGGTGCATCACCTGCTTCCTGAGCTGCGCAAGCATCCCGGGCTGGCCGAGGCGGTGGCCGAAAGCGTGCGGCGGATCTTTTTCCAGCCGCAGCCGTCCCGGGACGACCGGCTGGAGATCGCTGCCCGGGATTACCGTTTGCGGCGCGTGGGATCCGAGGCGTTGACCTTCGTCTTCGGCGGCGAACCGCCGCTGCTGCTGGAAAAACGCAGCGCAGGGTTTTCCGGCGACTGGCGGGTCGGGTACTACCAGTACCGGCAATTGGCCGGGCGGCAGATACCGGAGGGGGTTTTTCTGCAAGACCAGCGGGGGGGATACACCCTGACCCTCTGGTTGGAAAGCGTGAAGCGGATTGAAAAGTAAGTTGAAAATAGCCATTGACGCGGCAGGCATTAGCTCTCTTAAAGTTGATGGCGAGGGGGGTGCCGTCGGTACGTTCCGGTTTGCTGCCGACTTCCCTGGTTTCGCCGGACATTTTCCCGGGTACCCGGTGCTGCCGGCAGTCGTCCAGGTACTGACCGCCCAGGTGGTGGTCGAGCAAATGCTCGATAAGCCGCTCGTCATGCAGCGGCTGGAGCGGGCCAAGTTTCTCAAACAGGTGCGCCCTGAACAGATCCTCCAGGTGACCTGTCGGCAGCGTAAAAGTGGGGTCTGGGACGCCCGCCTGGAGGCCGATGGCGAGCCGGCATCGGCCTTCTGGATGACCCTGGACGAGGAGGCTGGACTATGAAAAAGGCCTATTTCCCGGTCCGTCCGGGCGATCCGGTACCGTTGCGAACCACTGTTGCGCGGGTGGTGCGTTTCGAGGAGGTCGATCCACTGGGGATCGTCTGGCATGGCCGCTATCCGAGTTATTTCGAGGATGCCCGGGTCGCCCTCGGCGAAAAATACGGTATTGGCTACCTGGATATCTACAACCAGGGGGTGCTGGCGCCGGTGAAGAAGATGCACCTCGATTACCACCGGCCGCTGCGCTTCAGCGAGCCGTTCACCATCGAGGGGGTTCTTCACTGGTCGGAGGCGGCCCGCCTCAACCACGAGTTCATCATCCGCGATCGGGCCGGCCTGGTGGCGACCACCGGCTACTCAGTGCAGATGCTGATGGATACGAAGGAGAACCTGTTGCTTCTGCCTCCTCCCTTTCTGCAGCAGTTTCTCGAGCGCTGGCGGGCCGGGGCGTTGACATGAGGCGGGTGTGTGTGGTCGATACCGCCGTGGTTACCGCTTTCGGCGACGGTCTGACGCCCCTTTGGGACGGCCTGCTGGCTGGGCGTAGCGCCATTGCTCCGCTTGGTCGCTTTGGCACCGACCGTTACCAGAGTAGCCTGGCGGCTTGTGTGCCGGATCTGACGGCCGTCGCTGGAGAGTCGCTTATCGTTCCTCTGCTTGAGCGGCTGCTGGCGGGGCTGGGACCGGTTCCAGCCGACTGCAAGGTGCTGACCGCGACCACCAAGGGCGGAATCGACAACCTGGAAAAGCTGCGCCGCGGGCAGCCTTGCCAGCCGGTTGCGGTACTGCCGGGCGACCTGCCGGGCCGGGTCGCCGCACGGCTGCAACTGGCGGATACCGGACTCAACATCAACGCGGCTTGCGCCTCCTCGACCCTGGCGGTGGCCAGAGGCGCGGCGCAGATTGCCGCCGGGCAGGCCGAGGCCGTGCTGGTGATCGGCATCGACCTGGTCAGCGAGTTCGTCTTTTCCGGCTTCTCTTCGTTGCAGGCCCTCTCGGCGGGAGCCAGCCGCCCCTTTGACCGGCAGCGCAGTGGCCTGACCCTCGGTGAGGGGGGCGCGGCCCTGCTGCTGATGAGCGAGGAACGAGCCAAGTGCGATGGCCGCCGCGTGCTCGGCAGCGTGCTCGGCTGGGGGAGCGCCAACGACGCCAACCACATCACCGCCCCGGCCCGCGACGGTTGCGGCCTGGTCGACGCTGTCGGCCGGGCGCTGGCGACGGCCGGCCTGGCGGCGGAGGCCGTCGCCGCAGTCAGCGCCCACGGTACCGGCACCGTCTACAACGATGCCATGGAGCTGGCCGCCTTCGGGCGGATTTTCGGCGGACGGCTGCTGCCGGTCAACTCGATCAAGGGGGCGCTCGGGCACAGCCTGGGCGCCGCCGGCGCCATCGAGGTGGTGCTCGGTCTGCGGAGTCTGGCGGAACAGCTCTTGCCCCCGACGGTGGGACTTGAAGAACCCGAAGAGGCGGGACGCGACCTGGTGGCTGCGACTTCCCAACGTTTCGTTGGCGATTGTCTGCTGTCGACCAATTCAGGTTTCGGTGGAGTCAACGCGGCACTGCTGTTGAGGAGGGCCGCCACATGCTGAGCGCACGAATCACCGGCATCGGTTGGGTTACCGCCGCTGGCAGCGGTCAGGGGCGGCAGCGGCAGGCCTTCGTCCAGTCTCCCGGCACATCGCCGCCC
>JAQYWA010000303.1 GCA_030145265.1 Desulfuromonas sp.
TGAAATACACCCTGGCGGCGCCGGGCCTGCAGTACCGCTTCACCCCCACCGAAGCGGATATCGCTGCCTGCCGTGGTCTGGGTGAGCAGATTGCCGCCGTTTTGCTGGGCGATCAGTAAGAGGTTTGTTTTTTGATTTATGGACGGGGCCGGCCTGTGCCGGCCCCGTTACTTTGTTGATCCATATGAAATGCGTTAATCCCGGCTGTTGCAAACACCGCCGCTACCAGATTGAAAACCGAAGCTCGCAGTGTGCTCTGCAGGCGTTAACGGTTTTGCCTGCGCTTTATCGGTTTTACTCAAAAGCCCTTTGACGCAACGTTCTCTAGGGACGTATAGTTTGCATCTCTGCCACAGGTCGCATTCCGGACCCAGGCCACGAAGCATGATCAGTTATTGGTAGCAACGTTGGTTTTCAGGGCCATTGCCATCTGCGACAGTAATGCCCCCCGCAGGGGAAGCCATTTTTTGCTTACTTTTTTGTTGGCTTGGACAAAAAGTAAGGCGTCTGGCGGGACGCGACCCGCCGGTTTCTGCTTTTAGACTCTTTGTCCTGTAGCCTTTTGATGTGGATTCCTACCCTGATGTCGACATCCCTCATCGCCACCGTGGCCGTTGCCGCCCCGATTGACAAGACCCTTTCCTACCTGGTCCCCGACTCCTTGCGGGAGACGGCCCGGGTCGGGATGCGTCTGCAGGTTCCGCTCGGGCGACGGCGGGCGGTCGGCTATCTGATGACCCTGACCGAAGGTGACCCGGCGGGGCTCAAGCCGGTGGCCGAAGTGCTCGATGCCGCGCCCCTTTTTTCGGCGGAAATGGTGCCGTTTTTTACCCGCGCCGCCGAATATTACTGCCACCCTATCGGCGAAGTGGTTCGCACCGCCCTGCCGGCCGGGCTTTCCGGCCGCGGCGAGGGGGTGTCGATCCTGCGCGAGAAGGTTTATGCCGCCACCGACCTCGCTGGCGAGCCGACCGGTGCTTTACAGAAAGAGGTGCTGGCCCTGGTTCGCGAGCCGGGGCGGCTGGCCCTGAGCGAGCTGCGTCAGTCCGTCGCCGTTCCCTATGGGGCGCTGCGCCGGCTGGTCGAACTGGGGTATCTGGTTGAAACCGAAGAAGAGCGCCTGCGCGACCCGTTTCTGGCGCTGCCGGTGACGGTCGATGCGGTGCCGGAGCCGACCGCCGAGCAGGCGGCGGTGCTGGGGGAGATCGAGCCGGCACTGGCAAGCCGAGTCTTCGCGCCCTTTCTGCTGCACGGGGTGACCGGCAGCGGCAAGACCGAGGTTTATCTGAAGGCCATAGAAACGGTCCTGGAACAGGGGCGGCGGGCTCTGGTGCTGGTCCCTGAGATCGCCCTGACTCCGCAGTTGGTGGCTCGTTTCCGCAGCCGCTTCGCCGGCGGTCGGGCCACCATCGCGGTGCTCCATTCCGGGCTGTCCGACGGTGAGCGCTACGATGCCTGGCGGGCCATCGCCCGGGGTGAGGTGGAGATCGTCATCGGCGCCCGCTCCGCCGTGTTCGCGCCGCTAGCTGACCTCGGCATCGTCGTGGTCGACGAGGAGCATGAGGCGAGCTACAAACAGGGGGAGGGCTTTCGTTACCATGCCCGCGATCTGGCCTTGCTGCGGGCGCAGATGGCCGGGGCGGTGGTCCTGCTTGGCAGTGCCACCCCGGCAGTGACTACCTTTTACCGGGCGCAGAGCGGACAAACCGGCTTGCTGTCCCTGTCCGGCCGGGTGCTGGAGCGGCCGCTGCCGCAGGTCGAACTGGTCGACCTGACCGCCAGCCCCTTCGGTGAGTATTTGTCCGAGCAGCTCGCCGAATCGATGCGGGAAAATCTCGAGCGGGGCGAACAGTCGCTGCTGCTGCTCAACCGCCGCGGTTTCGCGCCCTACCTGCTCTGCTCCGACTGCGGCACCACCTTCCGCTGCCCTAACTGCGAGATCACCCTGACTTACCACCAGGAGCGGCGCCAGCTGCGCTGCCACTATTGCGACTTCATCCAGGCGCCTCCCGAGCTCTGCCCTAAATGCCAGGGCGGCAACGTCCTCCCCGAGGGGGTCGGCACCGAGCGGCTCGAAGTCGAACTGGCCGAGCGCTTTCCCGACGCCCGAATCGCCCGCATGGATCGCGACACCACGGCCCGCAAGGGGGCGCATCAGCAGCTGATGGAACGGATGTCCCGCCGGGAAATCGACATTCTGGTCGGTACCCAGATGATCGCCAAGGGGCACGACTTTCACGGCGTCACCCTGGTCGGGGTGATCAACGCCGACTCCACTCTGAACTTTCCCGATTTTCGCAGCGCCGAACGCACCTTCTCTCTGCTTACCCAGGTCGCCGGTCGGGCCGGGCGCGGTGAACTGACGGGGCGAGTCCTCATCCAGACCTATTCGCCCGAGCACTATGCTCTGACTTGCGCGGCACAGCACGACTATCAAGAATTTTATCAGCAGGAGGTGGCGTTCCGGGAGGTCCTCGATTATCCTCCCTTCGGCCACCTGGTCAATCTGGTCCTCTCCGGCAACGACGGCAAGAAGGTCGCCGGCGCTGCCGAATTCCTCGCGGAGGCATTGCAGGGCGCCACCGGCGAGGTCGATGTGCTCGGTCCGGCTCCCTGTCCGCTGGCCAAGCTGCGCGGCAAGACCCGGGTGCAGATCCTGCTCAAGGCCCCGACCCGCATGCCGCTGCGCAGGCTACTGATGCACCTGCCGCAGCTGCAGAAAAAGATCACCGCCGGGGTCGGCCTGACGGTCGATGTCGATCCGGTGGATATGCTGTAGGTTCAGCTTCAGGGGAAGTGTTCCGGGACACATTGCCGCAAGCGCTCCGCCGAAATGCGAGCACGTGGTTTTTCGGTAAAAAACAGCAAAAGGCCCGATCTGATTCCAGGCGGGCCTTTTGCTTTTAGATAAGGGTCGGTTTTTTGACGCGATTCCCCGGTCGTTAAAATGAATTTTCGATGACCAGCTCGCTCAGGGACAATTGTCCAGGCTTTGGCCAGGTGTCCTTTGTTTTCTTCCCAATAGCGACCATCGGGCCCATCACATAATCGTCCGGCAGCTTGATAAGCTCGGCGACTTTTTCAATATCGAAACC
>JAQYWA010000304.1 GCA_030145265.1 Desulfuromonas sp.
ACCAGCGAGTCGATGCGGTCTTCACCAACGTAAAAGCGGACCGTCACTACCGCCAGGTCGGGGCGGGACATGGAATAGACATATTCGACCCCGTCAACCTGCCAGAGCAGTTTTTCCAGGCGGGTGGCGACCTGCTTCTCGACCTCTTCGGCACTGGCTCCCGGCATGTGCACGTAGACGTCGGCCAGCGGCACGATGATCTGCGGCTCTTCCTCGCGGGGGGTCAAGAGCAGGGCGGCGGCCCCGGCGATCAGCGACAGCAGGATGAGGATGACCGACAGGTTCCCATCGAGAAACCGGTCGACAATCCGCGTCGGCAGAGAATATTTCTTGGCCGCCATTCTCAGTCCTCCACCCGGCCACCGTTTGTCGCCCGCTGCGCACCCTCGACTACCAGGGTTTCCCCTTCAACCAAGCCGGAAAGAATTTCCACCCGGTCGCCGATGGTTTGGCCCGTTTTCACCAAACGATAGCGCAGGAGGTTATTTTCGACGACGTAGACTGCGGTCAGCTGGCCACGGGTAACGATTGCCACCGAAGGCACCAGTAAAGTGGCCTGCCCGGCACCAACCAGACGGACCCGGGCGAACAGACCGGTGGACAGGGGCTCGTCCGTCGCCAGTTCGATCTTGACTTGAAACGAGCGGCTGTTCGGATCGGCGGCGCTGACCTCGCTGACCGCTCCCGGCAGCTCTTTTTCCAACGCTGGTATTTCGATCAGCACTGCGGCGCCAACGGCGATCTGACCGGCCAGTGCCTCAGGCAGTTCCGCCCGCACCCGTAAACGCCCGGCGCGATCAAGCGCCAGCAGCGGGGTTCCGGGCAGGACGGTGGAGCCGACCTGAACCATGCGCCCGGCCACCATTCCCGCATAAGGGGCGGTGACCTGACTATAGTCGTTGGCGGTTCTGGCCCCGGCGACTGCCGCTTCGGCCCGGCGCACGCTGGCCTTGGCCCCCGCAAGTCCCTGGCGGGTCATTTCCAGCTCGGCGATGGTCCGATCGAACTCCTGAGCGGTCACGGCCTCCTTGGTGAATAGTTGTTGGAAACGGGCGTGATTCTTTTCCGCCAATTGCCTTCGAGCCTCGGCTGCTGCAGCAGCGCCTTTCGCCTCGGCCAGAGCCGCTTCGGCCTCCTTGAGCCGGTCACCGGCCAGATTATCGTCGATAGTTAGCAAGGGCTGCCCGGCCACAACCCGATCCCCATCGGTCACCAGGATACGGCTGATCCGCCCATCGATGCGGGCGGAAAGTACGCCGCGATCCGGACTTTCGACCGTACCGACATAGGCCGTACCACCAGCCAGGGTACTGCCTGCCACCGGCACGAACACCAGCCCTTTGATCGGTTCGCCAGCCTGTTCAGTTCGTCCCGGTTCGATATCGCTGCCACAGGCAGAAAGAAACAACAGGGAAACCGCCATTGCGATCAAATTCAGTCTAGTCACTGGGTATGCTCTTGCGTTGAAGACACAACCTGCAGAAAGGTGCCATTTTGAAAAGCGATGTTGCCGAGAGCTAAAAGGTGCCGGGTGCTGGCGTTGACCCGTTCAAACCGGGAGCGGTCAAGAGCCTCCTGGGTCGACAGCATCGCCGAAAGATCGTCCAGCCCCGCCTCATAACGCTGCAGCACCAGTCGCTGTCCTTCTTCAGCGGCGGCCAGAGCACTGGTGGCGACATCGACCAGCAGTCGTGCCTCTTCGGCCCGCAACCGGGCCTGGTCAAGCTCAAAGCGGGCCTGACGGGCCGCTTCTTCGAGCCGCGCCCCGGCGGACCGACTAGCAGCGGCCGTTCGCGCCCCCTGGCTGGAGCGCCGGAAGCCATCGAACAGCTCCCAGCGTAAACCGGCCTGCACCATCCAGGCGTTAGCCTCGGTGCCAAAAGGCGTCGAGCCGTCGTGCAAGGCATAGGAGGCATTCAATCCCAGTCGCGGCAGGTAGGCGGCGCGGCTCTGCCGGTGGCCGAGTTCGGCCTCGTCGACCTGCAACGACAGAGCTTCAAGGTCGGCCCGCGCCATCGGCAATTCACCTGCCGCTCCGGCCAACTCAGACACACTCAAGGGGGCGGCGATATCCACCTCACCGCCGTCACGACCCATGGCCAGGGCCAGAGAACGCCGAGCCAGGGCCAAGTCATGCTCAACCGCGATTTGCTGCTGTCTGGCACGGGATACTAGTACCTGAGCCCGTAACACATCGGCCTTGAGCCCAACCCCGACCTGCTGGCGTTCGCCGGCCAGGCGCAGAATTTCATTCGCCTCTTTCTGCGCACTCTCGATCCAGCTGAGCGCGGCATGGGCCTGCTGGACGTCGAGGTAGGCCTGGAAGGTGGCAAAGGCTACCCACTCCCGGGTTCTCCGGGCGCTGGCAGCAGTGGCTTCAGCGCCTTTTTTCGCCCGCTGCAACCCATAGCTGATATCCGGGTCGTATAGGGGCTGTTCCAGGGTGAGACGGGTTTCAAAGTCCCTGCGGGTCGGGGCGAAATTGTAACTGTCGGCAGAAGGGCTGAGCTTGAGGTCTTCCTGATTGAGGGAGATGAAGAGGCTGCCGCCCGGCTCGTCAGTGGCGTAAAAACTCTCCGTGAGAGTCAGTCGCGGCAGCAACCGGCTGCGGGCCTCACCGATAGCAGCTTCGGCCCCTCGGGCATCTTCGGCGGTCGCCCGGGCCAAGGGCCGGTTTGCAACGGCCTCTGCAAGCGCCTGTCGGATACCCACCGTCTCCCCATGGGCAAACCCGGCCCCCAGCAAGAACAGGCACAATGTCAGAATATGAATCATCGGCAACCCCACCTTGTCACAATCAATATATATGGCATATCATATTATTGTCAAGGTTCTATTGCTAAGCAGAAATTTATTAAAATCTACCCCATACCTGTAGCAACGGCAAGCATACAATTCAAGTTCCATATATGAGAATCAGGCAGATTTAGCCCAAGGATTTTCCCTTGACCTTTATCCGGGGGTCGTTTATCTTGTCAAAATTCTGTCAATTTCTGTAATTTTTCAAGCAGTTAGTTTCGAATTCATGTACTGGCCTAGATCCTGTCATCCGGTGCAGAAACCTGTCCCGTTTACGT
>JAQYWA010000305.1 GCA_030145265.1 Desulfuromonas sp.
GAGAACGTAATCGGGATTGCCCTCGAGCAGCGCCTCGATGTTCTGTTCGGCCAGTTCGACGGCGGTCTCCCGGTCCCCCGAGTAGAGGGCGGGCACCCCGCAGCAGTTCTGTTTTTCCGGATAGCTGACCAGCACGCCGAGATGGTTCATGACCTTGACCAGATCGTGCCCCAGCTCTGGATAGAGGAAATCGTTGGCGCAGCCGCCGAACAGAGCGACCTTGAACCGAGGCTTTTCCACCTGCTGAGGAATGTTCTTCCACTGATCACGCAACGGCTTGTCGGCAATCGCCGGCAGGGTGCGCCACTCGGTGAGCGAGGAGAAGAACAACGGCAGGTGACGGATAGTCCGCTCCCCGTGGGTGATCGGCTTCTGCAGCATGGCGCCGGCCCGCAGCAGCGAGTGGAACAACTTGCGGTTGCGCATCACCTTGCGGAAGACCAGCGACTTGGCGGCGCCGATCCCCTCTTCGTCGCCAAGCACCTCGCGCAGGTGCAGGATGATTCTTTCGAGGTCAATGTTGCCCGGGCAGACCGCTACGCAGGCCCGGCAACCGATGCAGGCCCGCACCAGCTCGGCGGCGTTGTCGAGGCCGTGGAAGAAGGCGGTGAGAATGATACCGATGGCGCCGATGTAGATATGCCCGAAGACGTGGCCGCCGACGGTCTGGTAGACCGGGCAGACGTTTGCGCAGGCGCCGCAGCGGATGCAGCGCAGGGCGTCGCGGCACTCGGGGGACTGGGCCAGGGCGTTGCGGCCGTTGTCGAGCAGCACGATGTGCAGTTCCTTGTCGGCTTCAGCACAGGGGACCGCGCCGCGGATCCAGGTGACGTACGAGGTCATCAACTGGCCGGTGGCGTTTTTCGGCAGCACGCGGATAACCTTCTCTGCGTCCTCCAGGGTCGGCACCAGTTTATCGATGCCGACCAGGGCGACATGGATTTTCGGCAGGGTACTGGTCAGCCTGGCGTTTCCTTCGTTGGTCACCAAGGCGATGCCGCCGGTTTCGGCAACGGCAATGTTGGCGCCGCTGATTCCCATGTCGGCATCGAGGTAGCCCTGGCGCAACTGCTCGCGGGCCACCCTCACCAGATGTTCGATCTCGGCCGCCTCCGGCTTGCCGGTCTGCTTGCTGAACAGCTCGGCAACCTCTTCCTTGAACATGTGGATGGCCGGCATCACCATGTGGCTCGGCCGCTGTCCGGCCAACTGGATAATCCACTCACCAAGATCGGTCTCCAGCGCCCGGATTCCTTCGGCCTCGAGGGCCTTATTGAGGTGGGTTTCCTCGCTGGCCATGCTCTTGCTCTTGACCGCCAGTTTCACCCCACGGGCCTTGGCCAGCTCGGCGATGTAGCGGTTGGCGTCGTCGGCCGTGCGGGCGAGGTAGACGGTGGCCCCGGCAGCCTGGGCGTTGCGGATGAATTCGGCCAGATACTTTTCGCGGTGGTCCCGCACCCGGTCCTTCATCGCCCCGATTTCCTGCCGTAATGCCTCGAAATCGTGTCCGGCAAAGGCATTCTGGCGGGAGAGCAGATACGCGTCACCAAAGCGGTGCAGGGCATCCTGCAGACGGGGGGTGACCAGGGCCTGATCGATGCGTTCCTTGTATTGTCGAGTCCGTTCTTTAGTCATGACAAGACCTCTTATGATTTTCGGTGGCCATTCTCACATTTCCAGCGGGTCGGACGAAAGCTCCGGCACCAGCAAAATGTGCAGTTCAACGGGACCATGGACGCCGATGGTCAGCACCCGCTCGATGTCGGCGGTGCGGCTCGGCCCGGTGATGTAGGCGATGTAGTTGCGCGAGTCGCGCTGGTGCAAGGCCCGCAGGACCGGGACCGCCTCACGGCCGTCGGCCAGGATCTTCGCCGGGTCGAGCAGCACGAAATGACGCTCCGGCAGGGTGCTGGCCAGACGGATATCCTCGGCGGTACTTTCCAGCACCAGGGTGCCGGTATCGGCCAGGGCAAAGTTGGCCCCGGTTAGACCGGCGGCGGCCTGGGGTGCCTTATTTCGGAAATCTTCCACAACTGTTTCCACCCCGGCTTCTTCCAGCAAAGACCGGAGCTTCAGGCGCTTTGCGCTGGAAAACTCGGGAAGCAGAAGCGTTCCGCCCACATTTCCCGCAAGATAGTCGATAGCTGAATCAACGTTTGCGAGCGCCGTCACCTTGGCACCGATACGTGAGGCAGCCTCACTGAAAGATTGGATGAGTTGAGCGTCAGCCATAAGGTCATCTCCTAACGAGCGTTCAAGGTGGTCTTACCACTGTCAACAATCCTAGCGGCAAACATGCCCCCTGTCAACAAGCAAAAACGGTCGTTTTTTCGTCCAATTCAATAAATACTAAGGATTACAAAGACCTTGCCTATGCTTGACATCAATGACCAGGGTACATTCCGCCCCCCTCAAGAACCAACATCAAACAGCTTTCTGTTTTCTGTTGACACGCAAAAGGGCTCCCGTATATCCTTTGGTCATACCAATCTACCGGCAAGCAATATTACCAATACTCGATATCCACAATCTACACAATGACCGAGACCACAAACAGCCCCCGTAAGAGGAAGGGATCCCAATGGCCACCATGCTCTCTCTATTTCCCATTGTCCTGCTCATTTACCTGATGACCAAAAGGAACAACCTTCCCTCGTTCAAGGCGCTGCCCCTGGTCGCCCTCATTCTCTACCTGATCAAGCTGGTCTTTTTCGATATCGACGCCAACCTGGTCAACGCCACCGTGGTCAACGGACTGCTGACCGCTTGGACTCCCATCTTGATCGTCTGGGGAGCGATCTTCCTTTTCAAGACCATGGAGTACACCGGAGCGATGGATACCATCCGCACTTGGCTCAACGGGGTAACCACCAACAAGGTCGCCCAGTTGATGATCATCGGCTGGGCCTTCGCCTTTCTCATCGAAGGGGCCAGCGGCTTCGGCACCCCGGCGGCGATCGCCGCGCCGATCCTGGTCGGCCTCGGCTTCCCCGCGGTGCGGGTCGCCATCCTCTGCCTGATCATGAACAGCATCCCGGTTTCCTTCGGCGCCGTCGGTACCCCGACCTGG
>JAQYWA010000306.1 GCA_030145265.1 Desulfuromonas sp.
TATCTCCCTCGGCCTGACCGACAATCTTATTGCCCAGCGGCGTTATCTTTCCCGTCGCGGTGTGCAGAGCCGGCTCAATTCCCTGTATAATAAACTTGGACTTGACCTGGAGCAGTTCAACAGCGAGAAGATCGGTGACGCCTTCAACCTGCGTAACCGGGCGGTCGCCGTTGCTTTTCGACGGGGCCTGCTCAACGCCTTTGAGCTGGAGCACGAGGAAGACGAATTCCAGGGCTGGCTCAAGCAGTTCAAAAATGGAAGGCGCTAGCGGAACGCTCAATCCCTCGCCGGTGCTGCTCGACAATTATGATGATACCGCTATCGCCGGCCTCTGCCGCAGCCTGCACCTCAAGGTTCTTGCCGAGGGTGTCGAAACCGTCGGTCAGCGGGATTTTCTCCACAAGCTAGGCTGCCGTGAAATGCAGGGATATCTCTTCGGGCGGCCGATGGATGCGGCGGATTTAGAGAAAATGCTGAGGCGGCAGTTTGCTGTGGACTGATAGACGTTGATCCACATAGTGCAAAGGAGCTTTTATGAATGTGTTCCTGATGCGGCATGGGCAGGCGTTGGCTGAAACAGAGGATCCTCTGCAGGGGCTGAGCGCCGAGGGGGTAACGCAGATCCGGGCGTCGGCCGGGGCCATGAAACGATTGGGTCTTTTCCCCGAACTGGTCCTCTGCAGTCCGAAGAAGCGGGCGAAGCAGACCGCTGCCCTGGTGGCCGAAATTGTCAATTATCCTTACAGCGATATCGTTGAAAGCGAGCTCCTGCTGCCTAGGGCCGATCCCGAAACGCTTGTAGCGTTGCTCGAGAAGTACCGGGACCGTCAGAGCCTGCTGCTGGTCGGCCACCTGCCGTCGCTCAACAGGATTTTGTCGTTGTTGCTGGGTGGTGGTGAGATCCCGGTTTCGTTTGAAAGCGGAGGGGTGTGCTGTGTTGCCAGAGACGATGGCGAAGATCGCCGCACTGAGTTGTGTTTTTGTCTGACCGCGGAGCAGTTGCGGCTGCTGGCTTGACATCCTGTGTAAAAAGAATGATATGCAAATCGGCCGCTCCTGTAATGGGAAGCGGCCGTTTGTTTTTGAAGGGGCAGTGTTCGATTACTTCTGCTGCCAGCTGCCGTCCGGGCTCTCGATAAACCACCCGGCCGCCGCCTGGTCGCGCCAGGAATCAGCGAAAACGGTCTGGACTTCGTCGGCCTTGTCGGCAAAGTTGTTGGCCCGGGCAATTTCCGTGTAAAGCCGCTGGCGATCGCCGTTCTCCGCCTCCACCAGGCGGTTGACCTCGCTGCGGGTCCGCAGGGCGAGACCGGCGGTGGTGCGTACCTTGAGCAGGCCGTCCTGGCTGACGCCGACCTGACCGCCGTCGAGGTAGGGAAAGAGGCTGCCGGCGCGCTGCTTCATCGATTCGCGGATGGCGCGGATCTCCGGGGTGCTGACGTTGATGTCCTGGGCGGCATGGGCGCTGGGCACCCCGAGGCGCAGGAGGCTGTTCGGCTGCCCCTCGGGGTCGGTCTGAGGCGGCGGCTCATCGGTCCGTTCTCCCCAGACCTCGTTGACGATCTTGTCGGCGGCGCCCCGCACTTCTTCAGCCGGGAAGTAGATGTTGATGGTTACGCAAGAGACAGCGGCCACGACCGCCACCAATGAGAAAATGCGAACAAACTTTTTCATAGTTTCCTCCAGCGTGTTCTGTCCGTTCAAATTTTTCTGAAAGTATAGACTTTGCCGAAACAAAATCAACGGTCGGCGCGGTCAATGCGGCTGAGACGTTTGAGCATTTCCTTGAAGGAGATGTCTCGGCCGGGGGCGATGATGTCGATCTTGGGAGGCCGCAGGCCGCCGTAGACCAGGTAGTCATCAGAGCCGGGGCGGGCGGTTCCCCGGATGCGGAATACGTCGGTGTTAAGGGTGCAATTCAGGGCGATTTTCTGGTAGCGGTAAAAGTCGACGAAGCGGTAGATGCCGCGGGACAGTGCTGCCGACAGCCCGCCTTGGCTGAGGATGGAGAGATTGTTGAGGGCCTTGACGCTGATGTTGCGGCGGCCGCCGTCGCGGGTGGCGAGTGCAGCGTCGAACTGCGACGGAACGGTGCCGAACAGTCGCAGCTGGTGGATGTGCCCGTCGAGAATGCCGTTCATTTCGCCGAATTCGAAGGTGCGGGTCAGCTGGTAGAGATCTATGCCGCTGAAGTCGATGTCGCCTAGCAGGGTGCGGTAGCTGAAAGCGGGGTCGCGCAGGCGGATGTTGGAAATCACCGTGGTGCCGCCGAAGGCGCTGATGGTCGCCTGGCCGGCAGAACTCAGGGCTTGGTCCGCGTAGCGGATTTCTCCGAGGTCGGCGCTGAGAGTGCCGGTCATGCTGGTCAACGCCAGTTCGCTGGTCAGTTTTTCCAGGTCGATGCCTTCCACCCGGATTCGCGCCGCCAGGGTCGGTTTCTCCTCCTCGATGGTTGCGACCAGGTCGGTTATGCGGATTAGGCCTCCGGCCAGGCGCCATGGCGGAAACTCGCGGATTTCCAGCCGGTTGGTCGAACTTAGTAGACGAAGCGGAAAGTTTTCCATCTGGGCCGGTCCAGCTTTGACGGAGGAAAAGTAGAGGATGCCGTTCAGAGGTTCTCCGGGGGCCCGGTCAGCTGGCACCCCCTGGCTGAAGGACAGGGGCAGGATCCCGTTTCCCCCGGTGATTTCGAGGCCGGCCGATTGGAGCTTTAGGCCGAATTCCTGCGGTTGCAGCGTGCCGCGAACGGCCAGGGTTTCAGGCGACCGGCGCAGCGCGAAATCCGCGGACAGGGTTCCATTCAGCGCCAGTTCCTCGAGCCCTGGCGCCGAAGTTTCGAAGGGGCCTTTCAGGTAGCGGTTAAAAATGGGTCCCAACTCGCCGGTTTTAAATGAACCGCTGAAATCGACGCGGGTCGGGTCGGCGTTCCCTTCGACTTGAGCGGAAACCAGGCTGGGAATCTCGAGGCCCAGGATCCGTGCCGTCAGTTGCCGGGTGTTGAGGTCGTAGCCGCCCTGCAGGTCAAGGCGAGCTTCGGTGTCGGCGAGATTGGCGT
>JAQYWA010000307.1 GCA_030145265.1 Desulfuromonas sp.
CTGACCGGCACCATGCAGGATGGTGTTGTGCTGGTGCCCCGCAGCGCCGATGCCACCTACTGGGTCAGGCGCAGCCTGCAGCGGGCCCAGGACGAATCGGAGTTTGGCGACATTCGTCCCATGAGCAGTTTTCGTGACGCGGCAGCCGCCATGGAGAAGCTCCCCGAAGCCATTCACCTCGAAACCGAGCGCGTCCCCCTTGCGGGCTACCAGCGCTTTAACAAGCATTTCGGCTTTTCGCAGGTCGCTTCAGCCGATCTCGCGCTGTCGGCGGTTCGTGCGGTCAAGAGCCGCTATGAGCTGGAGCGGATTGAGGCCTCAGGTGAAATTCATCAGTACATCCTTGAACAGCGGGTCCCTGAACTGTTTGATGAAGGAATGAGCGAAGCCGAATTTGCCAGCATACTTTATCCCGAGATGGTCCGAAAAGGACATCATGGCGTCGCCCGGTTCGGCATGTATGATACCGAAATTCTCCTTGGCCACATCTGTTTCGGAGAAAGTTCGCTATACCCGACTTCTTTTGACGGTCCAGGCGGCAACTACGGCATGAGCCCGGCTGTTCCGCTGCTGGGCAGTCATCATCGCTGCCTGAAGCGAGGGGACCTGGTTTTTGTCGATATCGGATGCGGCGTTGATGGCTACCACACCGACAAAACCCTGACTTACGTTTACAAAGGTCAATTGCCGGATGAAGCAATTCAGACCCATAATCGTTGTGTTGAGATTCAGAATGCAACGGCCGAACTGCTTAAGCCCGGAGCTGTGCCGTCTGAAATTTACTCTTCAATTACAAAGAACCTGGATCCTGAGTTCATGGATGGTTTCATGGGGTTCGGGGCGCGTCAGGCGAGTTTTCTCGGCCATGGCATCGGGCTGCATATCGATGAATGGCCGGTTCTGGCCAAAGGGTTTGATGAGCCCTTGCAGGAAAACATGGTCCTGGCTATTGAACCCAAAAAAGGGTTCGCAGGCATAGGCATGCTGGGAACCGAAAACACCTTTGTCGTCACGCCCGCCGGGGGCCGGTGCCTGACCGGCAATCATCCCGGCCTGGTCGCTGTCGGGTAAGGCGAATTTCGGGGGCACAATAGAATGGCGCTAGTTTAAGGGGGGCAGCTCTAATACAAGTCCCTCATCTCCAGCCGCGCAAGGCCCTTACCATCGCCGGGTCCGGACTCGTACAGGTGCAGGGTTCGGTTCGGAGAGAGACAGCTCTTCTTCGAACACTAGAATTCAACCCGCTGGCTGTTTATCCCCTGTGGAATTTTGAAAGTACTCCATTAGGCACAGCTTGCGCTGATACCGCTTCTACAAATGCGGAGTCGGTGATCTGGCCCGATTGTTACCCCAGCGACACCGGTTTTTTGCGGCTGACCGGCGGGTCGATGGACACCCCGAAGGCGGTTGGGGCAGCGGGATCGTCATAGCCTCGGCAGCCGGTTGCTGCAGCATGTTGCCGGTGCTCGGGAAAGTTACGGCAGTGATCTGGTTTGACGGTGTTGATGCAGCAGAGATGGCCGCTGCCGTCGATCTTGTCGAGCAGCCAGGGGCACCGCTCTACATCGTCACCCGTATCGGGATCAATCCAGACCGTGTGCAGCTGATTGCCGGGGCCGAGATCGAGGGTTTGCATCCATTGGAGCAGATCATCACGTCCATGCTTCTGCCAGCGCTGCACGTCGGCATCACTGACGCAGCCTTGATAGGCATCAACCAGGTTGAGGCAGCAATGTCCGCAGCCTCGGCAGTTAAAATTGGATCTCATTCAGTTACATCTCGTTGAGTGTTAAAGGATTTGTCGGGGCAGGTTTCGGGGGATATTTTATTGGATTATGATTTGTTTGCCACGTTACGTCCACCGCGTTGATCTCTTTTCATTGTGCCCACTGTTAATTCAGGGGAGCATTGCGTTGAGTAACGGCTTCAACTCTGGTAATCGCCCCTTGGCCACCTTCCACACCGTCTTCAGATCGACTCCCATGTAGTCGTGGATGAGGACGTCGCGCATGCCGGCCATGTTTTTCCAGGGGATGTCGGGGTGCTTTTTCCGAATGATGGCGGGGATGTGTTTGGTGGCCTCTCCAAGGACTTCGAGGCTGCGGATGACGGCATTGATAGTCTTCTTATCGTTCGCGAAATCGTCGTAATCCATCCCATGCGTGAACTCTTCGACTTCGTCGATGGCAGTAATGATATCGGCGAGATAATCGACAATCTCGCGCCCTTTAGACATACTCAACCTCGTCCAGAATGCGTTTGCCGATGGCGGGTTTGAGGGCCGATTCCATGACCAAATCGACTTTATGGTGCAGGTTCTCCTGAAGGTATTCCTTGAGATCGAGAAACTCGAAGAGATCGATGTCGCGTCGGAAGGTGACAAGGAGGTCGATATCGCTCGTACGGCGCTCTTCACCGCGCAGGTACGAACCAAACAGGCCCAGCCGTTCAACGGCGTAGCGTGATTCAAGTACGGGGCGAGCCTGACGGATGATATCGATGATTTGTTGTTTTCCCATAGGCGTTTATACCATAAAAAAAAGGGCGTCGCAATGGACGCCCTTTTCAGATTCCTACGGTTACTTGCCCCATTTCTCTCGAATGCGTGCTACGGCGGTCTCGACGTTTTTCTTGTCGCCGAAGGCGCTGAGGCGGAAGTAGCCTTCGCCGGAGGGGCCGAAGCCGCTGCCGGGGGTGCCGACTACGAAGCACTCATTGAGCAGCTTGTCGAAGAAGTCCCAGCTGCTCATGCCCTCGGGGGTCTTGAGCCAGATGTAGGGAGCGTTGACCCCGCCGAAGCATTCGATGCCGGCGGCGGAGAGGCCTTCGCGGATGATGCGGGCGTTTTCCATGTAGTAGTCTATGACTTCCTTGACCTGGGCCCAGCCCTCGTCGGAGTAGACGGCCTGCGCGGCCTTCTGCACGGGGTAGGAGACGCCGTTGAACTTGGTGCTCTGGCGGCGGTTCCACAGTTTGTTGAGGGCGACTTTCTCACCTTTGGCGGTGGTGGCCATCAGTGCTTCGGGAACCACGGTCAGGCCGCAGCG
>JAQYWA010000308.1 GCA_030145265.1 Desulfuromonas sp.
CACGAATTACTTCCGGCTGAGCCGGTGCACGCACTCGACCATGTGAATGGCGTTTTCCGGCGGCACCGTCGGCAGGATGCCGTGCCCGAGGTTGAAGATGAAGCCGGGGCGCCCGGCGTTCTCGTCGAGGATACGCTGCACCTCTTTCTCGATGTAAGGCTTCGGCGCATAGAGGACGGTCGGATCGAGGTTGCCCTGCACCGCCACGTCGTCGCCGAGGATGTCGCGCGCCTTGCCGAGGTTGATGTGCCAGTCGAGGCCGAGCACGTCGGCTCCCGCTTCCTTGACCAGCTCAAGCATGGTGCCGCCGCCCTTGACAAAGTAGATCACCGGGATGCCGTCGCGGTTCAGGCCACCGATCAGTTGCTTGACGTAGGGGAGGATATAGCGCTCGTAGTCGTTCGGCGCCAGCAGCCCGCCCCAGGTGTCGAAGATCTGGATCGCCTGGGCGCCGGCTTCGATCTGCATGTTGAGGTAGCGCCGGTCCATCTCGGTGATCTTCTGCATCAGGGCGTCAAAGAGGGGGAAATCGGAATACATCATCTGCTTGAGGGCGGCGAAGTCCTTGGATCCCTTCCCCTCGACCATGTAGCAGGCCAGGGTGAAAGGCGCCCCGCCGAAACCGATCAGGGGCACGCGCCCCTCAAAGGCGACCCGCAGGCGCTTGATAATCGCCGGCACATAGGAGACCGCCTGGGCCATATCCTCAGGCACCACCAGGGCGTCAACGTCGGCAGCGGTGCGAATCGGCTTCTCAAAAACCGGGCCGGGGACGAAGTCGAGCGCCATCCCCATCGGCTCGATGGGGGTGAGGATATCGGAGAAGAGGATCGCCGCATCGACGTTCAGCAGGTCGATCGGCTGAATGGTGACCTCCGCGGCCCGGGCCGGGTCCTTGCACAGGTCGAGAAAGGTGCCGCCCCCCTGGGCGCGTACCGCCTTGTACTGGGAGAGGTAGCGGCCAGCCTGCCGCATCAGCCAGACGGGAACGTAGTCGGTCGGTTGGCCCCAGCAGGCCTTGATGAAATTGTATTCGGTGGGCATAAAAAACCTCCTGGTTGAATATTCAAAATCGTAGGGGCGCGGCAAGCCGCGCCCCTACAGTGTTACTTCGGCGCGTTCTCGGCGGCTTCCCGCTCCATCCGCTTGCGGGTGCGGTTGGGGATGTAGTTGCAGAACGGCTCTTCGGCCATGTAGTCACCGTAAACGGCGTCAGCCCGGGCCCGACAGCCGCCGCAGACGTTGATGAACTCACACTCGCCGCACTTCCCCTTGTATTTTTTGAAGTCACGCAGATCGTTAAAGACCTTGCTGTTGAACCAGAGATCCTTGAACGGTACCTGCTTAACATTGCCAACCGAGGAGTGGAAGTAGGAGCAAGGCTTGAGGTTACCGAAACAGTCGATCAGACAGATCGTCTGGGCGGCGATACAGCCCTTGCCGCCGCCGGTGGAAAAGGTCAGGCTGCGGCGTTTGAAATCGACGCCCTCGGCCTTGGCCATCTGCGGCACGACTCGGTAATAGTGCGGCGCGCAGGTCGGCCGCATCAGGATCTCGTCTTCGCCCTTCTCCTGCTCGTAGTGCCAGGAGAGGATTTCCTCGTAATCCTCCTTGGAGATCAGCTCGTTCATAATCTCCTCGCCGCGGCCGGTCGGCACGATCATGAACATGTACCAGGCGGTTGCACCCAGCCCCTTGGCAACCTTGAAGGTAGCGCCGATATCGTGCTGGTTGCGCTTGGTGAAGGATGAGTTAATCAGGAACTTGATGCCGTTGCGCTTGAGGGTTTCGGCGGCGCGAATTACCCCTTCGAAAGCCCCCGGGCAGGAGCGGAAGTCGTCGTGGATTGCGGCCGTCGAACCGTCGAGCGACAGCGAAACCATCTTGATATCGGCCTCTTTCATCTTGACGCAGACTTCGTCAGTGATCAGCGTGCCGTTGGTCGCCATGCACATCCGCAGGCCCTTGGAGGTCCCGTAGCTGGCAATGTCAAAGATATCCTCGCGCAACAGCGGTTCGCCACCGGAGAGAACCATGACCGGCTGACTTACTTCGCAGATGTCGTCGATCAACTTGAAGGCTTCTTCGGTGTTAAAATCCCCCACCGCCGCATCCATATCCGAAGAACAGCGACAGTGCACGCAATTGAGATTGCAGCGCTGGGTTGATTCCCAGGCAATCCATTTGGGGATGAATTTTTCAGCAGTGTCCGTCATGAAAACTCCCTTCGAAAGGCACATCCTTGCCTGTTACCTGCAAATTCCCCAATATTAACCTAGTTCAGCACAGGATGACAAGAATTTAGGGGTGATCCTTTTTGTTCCCAGACTGCAAAAAAATAAAGGCGGACCATTGGGTCCGCCTTTGGCAGTCAGAAAATACGGTAGTATTCTTTTTATCCGTTCACCACGCCGCTATCACCTGTTGCGTGGTTAATGGCAAACAGCTCGTCGAAAACCGCTTGCACCGTCTCGATGCGCTTGGCCTTCCAGGCGTTGGTGCCACAGAACACCAAGCCGGTTTCAACGTCGCCGCGCTGAGCTCGGTCGAGAGCGTGAACGATGCAGAAGCGCTCCTGCCCGGTCTTGTAGGCGCATTTTTTCAGGCAACCGGATGGGCAGCGCACGTTCAGGCTGACATCGCGCTGGCGAATCTTGTCAAAATTTTTCAAAATTGCCCGTCCCGGCAATCCAGCCGGGCTCATCATCAGGCCGATATCTTCCTGGCGGCAGTCGAGGTACATCTGCTTGAAAGCGTCGGAGGCGTCGCACTCTTCGGTGCAGACAAAGCGACTGGCCATCTGCACGCCATCGGCGCCCTGCTCGAGGGCATGCAGCAGGTCGGTGCGGTCCCAGATTCCGCCAGCGGCAATCACCGGAATATCGAGATTCCAGGTTTCACGGAAGTACGCTTTGACACCGCGCACCGTGGCATACTGGTCATAATCGCCGTTACCGATCTTTTCCATCTTTTCACCAAGATGGCCACCAGCGGTATCCGGGTCTTCAACCACTACGGCATCCGGCAGCCGGTTGAACCCTCGGTGC
>JAQYWA010000309.1 GCA_030145265.1 Desulfuromonas sp.
CGGGGCCAATAACCCGGTCTTCATGCTCGACGAAGTCGACAAAATCGGCCAGGATTTCCGCGGCGACCCGGCTTCGGCGCTGCTTGAAGTTCTTGATCCTGAGCAGAACGACTCCTTTGTCGATCACTATCTCGATGTTCCCTTCGACCTGTCTGGGGTCATGTTCATCACTACCGCCAACGTTATGGATCCCGTTCCCCACGCCCTGCGCGACCGCATGGAGTTGATTCCCCTTGCCGGCTACAGCGACGAGGAAAAACTGCAGATCGCTTTCCGTTTCCTGATTCCCAAGCAGGTTGAAGAAAACGGCCTCACGGGGCATCCGCTGATCTTCGAGGAGGGTGCGGTTCTGGCCATTATTAAGAATTACAGCCGAGAAGCCGGGGTTCGTACCCTCGAGCGCCTGATCGCCTCGATCTGCCGCAAGGTGGCTAAAACGCTGGCCCAGGGGCAGGCAACGCTGGTGCGGATCACTCCGGCCGAGGTCGAAAAGCTGCTAGGCCCGCGTCGTTATTTCACCGACGTGGCCGCCGAGGAGGACCGGGTCGGCGTCGTCACCGGCTTGGCCTGGACCGAAGCGGGGGGCGATATCATTTTTGTTGAGGCTTCAAGGATGCCGGGGAAAAAGGATCTGTCCCTGACCGGCAGCCTCGGTGAGGTAATGCAGGAATCAGCCCGGGCCGCACTTTCTTTCGTGCGCTCTCATGCGGCTGATTTCGGTGTCTCCGCCGATTTTTTCGATACCAGCGACATTCACATTCATGTTCCCTCCGGAGCCATTCCCAAGGATGGTCCCTCCGCCGGCATTACCATCGCCACCGCCTTGATTTCACTGCTGACCGGTCGCTCGGCCCGGCGGGACGTGGCCATGACCGGCGAGCTGACTTTGTCCGGGCGGATTCTTCCCATCGGCGGGGTCAAGGAAAAAGTCCTGGCGGCCCGGCGGGCCGGGGTTTCTACCATTTTGCTGCCCGAGCGCAACCGCGAGAACCTAAGGGATATCGATGAGTCGATTCTCGCTTCGGTCCAGGTGCAGTTCGTCGATTCAATGCAGGATGTTGTGCGCAAGGCCCTGATCGTCGGTTCCCGAAATCAACCTGGCTCTGCTGTGGAATCGTCCGTGGGCGCGTACCGCATGCGGACCGAGGGGGTGATCGAGGAATAATTCCCTGCCCGCAACCAAGTGCCGGGCCCGCCATGGTTTCCGTTCCCGTTTTTCTTCCGGACCCCTTTTTGTGTATAATCAGCATATGCGGTTTCGACATCAATTGCGGACTGCTGACTTTTGACTATCGGAAAGCGGATGTCTCAGCTATCCTGTTTGTCCACGGCCTGCCGCCGTACAGTATTTACAAGGAGTTGCATGGTGTTAAGACAGTGTCGGACGATTCTTTCGATCAGTGTTTTTTTATTGCTGGTGCTGCTGGTTTCGGTAGCCGGGGCGCAGACGCTGGCCGAAAAGGTGCGGGAACATACCTTTGACAATGGTCTCAAGCTGCTGCTGGTCGAACGGCACGCCTCGCCGACCTTTGCCGCGTATATCACCATCGGGGTCGGTTCGGTTCACGAGACCAGCGAAACCCGCGGAGTGGCCCATCTTCTGGAACACATGCTGTTCAAGGGGACAAAAACCCTGGGCACAACCGATTTTAAACGGGAGCAGCCGCTGCTCGAAGCCATTGAGAGGGCCGGCGAAAAGCTTGATGCCCTCAGGGTACGCCAGGATGCGGATCCTGCGCAGCTTGCCGCTCTGCGTGAAGAGCTCAACGCCCTGCAGCAGCAGCACCAGCAGTTTGTGGTCAAAGACGAGTTTTCGCGTATCTACGCCGAAAACGGGGGGAGTGGCTACAATGCCTTCACCAGCAAAGATCTGACCACCTACCTGATTTCCCTGCCGGCCAACAAGCTCGAGCTCTGGGCGACTATTGAATCGGACCGGATGAAGAACGCTGTCCTGCGCGAATTCTTTACCGAGCGTGACGTGATCCAGGAAGAGCGGCGTCGCTCCTACGACAGCAATCCTTCCGGGCTGCTTTACGAAAACCTGCTGGCGACCGCCTTTACCGTGCATCCCTACCGCAATCCGATCATCGGCTGGCATCCCGATATCGAAAATTTATCTTTGGTTGAAACCCGCGACTTTCTGACCAAGTATTATGCTCCGGTGAATACTGTCATTGCCCTGGTCGGCGATCTCGATTTTGAACAGGCGGTGGCCATGGTCGGCAGGTATTTCGGCGCCATCCCGCCGGGCACGCCGGTGCCGCAGGTCGTGGCTGAGGAACCCCCGCAGCGGGGGGAGAAGCGGGTTCAGGTCGAGTTTGAGGCGGAGCCGAGCCTGTCCATCGCCTATCACAAACCGACCCTCCCCGAGCGTGAAGACTACGTATTCGACCTGATCGACATGATTCTCGGCCAGGGGAGAACCTCACGCCTGTACCAGTCGCTGGTGGTCGAAAAACAGCTTGCCGCCACGGTTTCCACCTCGGGTGCGCCGGGGTCGCGTTATTCCAACCTGTTCGTGATTTCCGCCGCGCCGCGCCACCCCCACACGGTTGCCGAGGTGGAACAGGCCATCTATGATGAACTGGCCCGACTGGCCAGCGAGCCGGTCGATGCCGAAGAGCTGATCACGTCCCGCAACCGGTTGGCGACCGACCGTCTGCGTTTTCTCAAGGATAATGGCGGACTGGCCCGCATGCTGACCTACTATCAGACGATTGCCGGTGACTGGCGCTACCTGATCGATTACGACCAGGAGGTGGCCGGGATCACCGCCGAGGAGGTCATGGCCGTGGCCAGAACCTACTTCTCTCCCGAAAACCGCACTGTTGCCACTCTCAGTAAAAAAGGGGGATAGCCTTGAAATCGTTTGCCAGATATCTGCTTCCGCTGCTGTTTCTGCTGCTCGGTGCCTGCTCGGCGCTGCAGGAGCCGTTACGCCCAGACCAGCTCAGTTTCGCTCCCCTGGAGTTCGAGATCCCCGTAATTGAGCAGATCAAGCTGCCCAACGGCATTCGGCTCTACCTGTACGAGGACCACG
>JAQYWA010000310.1 GCA_030145265.1 Desulfuromonas sp.
GCCAACCTGAATGGTCATTTATCGCCCATCCCTTCAGCCAAGGAGAAAGAGCATGCTCAGCCAGAAACTTCAGGATGCCCTCAACGAGCAGATGAAAAACGAGTTCTTCTCTGCCTACCTGTACATGGCGATCGCCGGCTATTTCGAATCAGAAGACCTGCCGGGAATCGCCTCGTGGATGCGGGTCCAGGCCCTCGAAGAAATGACCCATGGCGAAAAATTCTTCAACTTCATCACCGAGGCGGCCGGACGCACCGACTTCCGCGGCTTCGATGCACCGCAGAACCTTTACGAATCGCCCCTGAACGCGTTCAAGTACAGCCTCAAACACGAAAATTTCGTCACCGACAGCATCAACAAGCTGATGGATCTGGCCAAGGCGGAAAGCAATCACGCCGCCCAGATTTTCCTGCAGTGGTTCGTCACCGAACAGGTTGAAGAAGAGGCCAACTTTTCCCTGATCCTCCGCAAGCTCGAACGGATCGACAACGACGGCAATGGCCTGCTGCGTCTCGATGAAGAACTGGGCCAGCGCATTTTCGTGCCGCCGGCGGCCGCCGCCTAAACATAATGGCTGACAGTTAGAAACAAGCATAGACAAACGGCAAAGGGCGAACCATCCGGTTCGCCCTTTTATATTCGCTTGAGTGTTCAACGCCCGACTAGCTACCCTCTTCCGGGTGGGCAATACAGACCCCCTTGCGCAGAAACTCGGCGGCCTCATCCGGCGGAAGCGGCCGACTGAACAGAAACCCCTGGATCTCGTCGCACTTGCGATCTTTGAGAAATGCGAGCTGACCTTCGGTTTCCACCCCCTCGGCGATCACCCTCAAGTTGAGGCAGTTGCCCATGGAAATGATGGCCGAGGCAATAGCGGCGTCGGTCTTATTGCTTTCGACATCACGGACAAAGGACTTGTCGATCTTCAACGTATTCACCGAAAACCGTTTGAGGTGAGCCAGCGACGAGTAACCGGTACCGAAATCGTCGATCGAGATATGAATCCCCAGCTCGCGCAGCTGATTGAGGATCGACACAGCGAAATCGGGATTCTGCATGATAACGGTCTCGGTCACTTCGAATTCCAGCAGGGATCCGGGCAATCCTACCTGATCGAGAACCCGATTCACCGACTGGACAAAATCCCGGTGCTGCAGCTGGTAACCGGACAGATTGACCGCCACCCGCACCGCCGGCAGACCATCCTGCTGCCAGAGCCGAATCTGCTCGCAGGAACGCCGCATGACCCATTCACCCAGCGGGATGATGATTCCGGTCTCTTCGGCAATCGGGATGAAATCTCCCGGCGATACCAGCCCGAGTTCCGGGTGTTCCCAGCGGATCAACGCCTCCATAGCGGTAATATGACCGTTGACGGTATCGACCTTTGGCTGATAGTGGAGGAGGAATTCCTCCCGATCGAGAGCCCGACGCAGCCCATTGGTCAAAACCAGCCGGCGGTCGGCGTTAAGATCCATGGACCGCTCGTAGAATATATAGTTGTTGCGCCCCCGGGCCTTGGCGCTGTACATGGCGATATCGGCTTTTTTGATCAGGCCAGACGGGTCATCGCCGTCGGTCGGAAACATGCTGATGCCGATGCTGGTGGTCACGAACAGTTCGTGCTCCTCAACCGAGAAAGGCTGGGCCAGCATTTTCAACACCTTGTCGGCAACATTCTCGGCATCGTCAGCGCCATTGATGCTGCTGAGAATGACCGTAAATTCATCGCCGCCGAGACGGGCCACCGTGTCAACTTCACGAACACAGGTTTTCAGGCGATCGGCAATCTCCTGCAGCAGCATATCGCCGATCGAGTGGCCGAGTGTATCGTTGATGATCTTGAAGCGGTCCAGGTCGAGAAACAGAACCGCGACCTGTTTTTTCAGACGCCGGGCGATGGCGTTGGCCTGCTGCAGCCGGTCGATGAAGAACAAGCGATTGGGCAGGCTGGTCAACATGTCGTGATGGGCCATGTGAAACAGCTGTTCCTGCGCTTTTTTGCGCGTGGTGACATCACGGCAGATGGCCCAGACGGTTCCCACCGCCCCGTCCTCATGACTGAATGTGAGATTGCCTTCCACATCGATCAACCGGCCATTGCGGGCAATCAGCCGGCCCTCGATATTGCGGCTTGACTTGCTTTCGACAACCCGCTTCAACTCTATCGCGCACCTGGACCGGTCATCGTCCGAAAGGATGGCCTCAATATTCAGTTGCGGATCAGCATCCGGGTTGTACCCCATGGTCTCTTTCCAGGCCCGGTTGGCATACTGGAAAAGCCCCTCGGAGCTGACACTGAAGATGAGGTCGTTGGCAGAATCGAGAAAACTGAACAAGCGGTCTTCACTTTCGCGAGCCGCCCTGTTTTCCCGCCGCACCACCGCCATCAGGTAGGCGCCGATCACCGCCGCAGCGGCGTTGAGCAGGCTGACCCAGCACCACATCAGAACCAGGTAGAGCCCGTCTTGATGCAGGGCATTATCCACAAAAGGCATGGAAATGTAAGGGAAAATATCAAAATAAGTGGCGGCGAGAAGGGCTCCGTACAGTCCTCCCCCCAAGGCTCCAAGCGACCAGACGCACTGTTTTTTTTCGACCAACACCGCGGCCTCAAGAGTCACCAGCAGGTAGACCGGCCAGAACCAGCTGGCGCCGCTGCCGCTGAAATAAATGAGAACAGTAACAAAAACCAGGTCCAGGCAAATCTGAAACAGGCTGACCAGCCGATAAAATCGGGTGTGGGTGAAAAATAACGGGAAGATGAGATTGTAGAAGACAACGGTCCCCACCGACAGCAGCATCAAGGTGATCTGTCCGCGACTGAGGAAAAAGCCGTACTTGCTGAAAGAGTAAAGCGCCCCGGCACAAACCCCGTAGATCGCCACCAAAGCCAGGAACAGCCAGCGAGCCCTGGCGGCAAGGATCAATCGCCCGACCGGATCGGCAAAGAGTTCTTCCTTGCGACTCAACACTGCGGGGAGTGTGAACTCACGCACCGGCACCTGAGCCGTCTCATTTCCTTTTTTTCCATCCTG
>JAQYWA010000013.1 GCA_030145265.1 Desulfuromonas sp.
CGGCCGAGAATCAGTTCGTTGAAAGGGAAGGCGGTGAGCAGCATGATCAGCCCCATGACGCCGCCGACCCAGAGGAAAAACCGCACCAGCACCCGGTAGTCGGCGCTGTCGCGCACCAGGGTCAGATAGGCCTGTTGCAGGTTGCGCATCGGTCCGGCGAGCAGAAAAATGAAACCGCGGATGACGCCGAAGGCGGCCAGGGCCAGTTCGCCATCGGCCAGTCGGCCGATGATGGCGTTGATAAACAGGGGGATGGTCTGCTGAAGGCAGGAGGAATAGGCCAGGGGGAATGCATATCGAAAGATCTGTCCGGTGGTTTTTTCTTTTTCGCCGCTGGCGGGCATCCGGCAGCGAAAGGCGAAATACCCCATCAATACGGTTTCCACCATGATGCAGCCGAGCAGGGCGAAGGCTCCCAGTGCCGGGCCGCTGTACCAGGGGGCGCCGAGAGCCAGCAGGGCAAAGAGCACGGCGACCCGCACCCCGGTGGCTAAGGAGACCAGGCTGGTGCGCCTGGCGCGGATCACCAGTCCCTGAAAAAGACCTCGGAAACCGGTAAAAAAGGGAAGCAGCACCAGGATGCCGAGGACTTCACGGGCGCCGCCGGCGACTTCGTCGCTGATGCCGAGCACGGTGCCGAGGAGAAACTCGCCGAGGGGCGTGAATGCGATCAGGGCCAGGGCCACGGAGACGTAGCAGGCCACCAGGGTAACAAAGATGACCGTGCCTCGCAGTGACTGGCGGCCGCGGACCATGGCGATGGTGATAGTGTGGTTCTGGTACGACGGGGAGGCGACGAACAGGTGCAGCACCATGGCCACCGAGAAGGCGGCCAGGGCGGTGACGAAATTGTCGAGTCGGGCCAGGGCGCCGTTGATGACTGAGTGGGAGACGCTCATCAACTGCACGTTGAGCAGCAGAGGGAAGAAAAACAGCGAAATTTCCCGCAGGCCTAAGGGGCGCGAGGTCACCGGGGATCTCCTGGATAGAGGCGAAGCAGATCCTGCGGTGCAGCGGCGAAATCGTCATAGGGGGCGTCGTCGTGGCTGCCTATCCCCCAGGCGCAGAAGCAGGTGCGCGTTCCAGCGGCAGAGCCGGCCCGGAGGTCGGTGTGATGGTCACCGATCATTATCGCAGAATTAGGCGATCCGCCCAGCTGCTGCATGGCATGTAGGATGGGTTCGGGGTGGGGTTTCTTTTCGCTGCAGGTGTCGCCGCCGACGACAGCGCCAAAATAGGGTGTCAGGCCGAGGCCATCGAGCAGCGGTAGGGTGTAGGCGTGGGGTTTGTTGGTGACAATTCCCATACGGTGATGGCGGTGGGTGTCGAGAAAGTCGCGGATGCCGGGATAGACGGTGGTCGCATCGAGCAGATGTTCGCCGTAGAGGGTCAGAAATCGCTGCAGGTTTTGGTCGCAAAAGGGGATTTCGCCCAGGGCCCGTTTGACCAACTGGGTGGCACCATCGCCGACGCAGGCGCGCACTCTGGCAATCGGTAGGGGCGGCAGGCCGAGTTCCCCGCGCAGCAGGTTGATGCCGGTGGCCAGATCATGCACCGAATCGATCAGGGTGCCGTCGAGATCGAACAGGAACGTGTCGATGCTCATTGCAGCAACGAGAGAAGCCAGTCGAACAGCCCGGTTTCTTTGGCCTTGAAATAGAGGACGACGGCCACCGCCAGCGGTGAAACATAGCGGATCAGGAAATGCCAGGTCGGGTAGACCCATCCGGCGCCTCCCGCGAGCAGTTCCTCTTTTTCTTCGGTGCCGCTCCAGAACCAGCCGACGTAGATGGAAATAAACAGGCCGCTGATCGGCAGCAGGTAGTTGGAGGCGAGCATGTCGGCCGAATCGAAGAAGACCCGGTCACCGATCACCTTCCACTCGGACAGGGAATTGTAGGAGAGGGAGGTGGGGATGCCGACCACGAAGGCGAGCCCGGCCAGAAAGGTGGTGGCCCGAGGGCGGCTCCAGCCCCGTTCGTCGATCAGGTAGGCGACTTGGGATTCGAGCAAAGAGATGTTACTGGTCAGGGCGGCGAACGCCAGGAGCAGAAAGAAGAAGATGGCCAGCAGGGTGCCGCCGGGAATCTGGGAAAAAACCACCGGAATGGTTTTGAAGACCAAGCCGGGGCCGGCGGCCGGCTCCATGCCGACCGAGAAAACCACCGAGAAAATGGCCAGTCCGGCCATCAGGGCAATCACCGTATCGAGGATGACCACTCGCAGGCTGGCCGCCAGCAGGTCTTCCTGTTTGCTCAGGTAGGAGCCGTAGGTGATCATGGCGGCCATCCCCAGCGACAGGGTGAAAAAGGCGTGCCCCATGGCTTCGAGCACCGATCCCGGAGTGAGCTTGGCAAAGTCGGGACGGAACATGAAGGTGATGCCGTCCCAAGCGCCCTTGCTGAGCATTCCGTTCATAAAGAGCAGGGCCAGCAGTACGAAGAGCACCGGCATCAAAATTTTGCTCCAGCGCTCAATCCCCTTCTGCACGCCGCCGATGACGATCCCCAGGCACAGGCACATGAAGACGAAATGCCAGAGCAGTTGGCGGGGACCGTCGGCAATCAGGCCGCTGAACATGCCTTCGATGGCTTCCGCCGGTTGGCCGGCAAAGCTGCCGATCAAGGCGCGGTAAACATAATCGAGGGTCCATCCGGCGACAACCGAATAGTAGGAGCAGATGATGAAGGCAGCGCCGACGCTGACCCAGCCCGGGGTCTGCCAGATGGAGCGTTTCCCTTCGAGATGAATGAAGGCGCCGACGGCATCGCGGCGGGTGTGGCGTCCGATCATCAGTTCGGCCATCATGATCGGCAGGCCGACGATGGCGATGCAGGCGAGGTAGACCAGCACGAAGGCGCCGCCGCCGTTTTCACCGGCGATGTAGGGGAATTTCCAGACGTTGCCGAGGCCGACGGCGCTGCCGGCGGCGGCCAGAATAAAGCCTAGACGGGAGGCCCAAAGGGCCCGCGGGGTAGCGTAGGTCATTGCTTATCTCGTGCGTTCGCCGAAGATGGCGGTGCCGACTCGCACCAGGGTAGCGCCTTCTTCCACGGCGACTTCAAAATCGTGACTCATACCCATCGACAGCTCGCGCATTTCGATCCCGGGAATCTGCAGTTCCCTGAGTTGTTCGGAAAGCTGCCGCAGGTGGCGAAAATAGGGGCGCACCTCTTCGGGATCTTCCAGCCAGGGGGGGAGGGCCATCAGGCCGCAGATCCGCAGGTGGGGTAACTCGGCCACCTGACGGGCCAATTCGAACAGAGCGGATTCGGTGGTCCCCGCCTTGGTTTCCTCTGCGCCGATATTGACCTGCAGCAGTACCTCGATGGTCTGGTTAAGCTTGGCCCACTGGCGGTTGATTTCTTCGGCCAGGGAAAGTCGGTCGAGAGAATGGATCATCGCAACTTTGCCGCGCAGGTACTTGACCTTGTTGCTCTGCAGGCCGCCGATGAAGTGCCATTCGACCGGCGCGGTGACCTGCTCAATCTTGTCGAGAAAATCCTGCACGTAGCTTTCGCCGAAGATGCGCTGGCCGGCGGCAGATGCCTCGTTGATCATCGAGGCCGGCTTGGTTTTGGAGACTGCAACCAGGCGGACTTCGGCGGGATCGCGGTTACTGCGGACGCAGGCGGCAGCAATGCGGGATCGGATCTGTTCAATGTTGCTCTGGATGGCCATAGCGATACCGGTGATGATGGTAGGGGCGCAGCAAGCAGCGCCCCTACACAGGATTTTCAAAAAGGCTGACGGCGCCGAGGCGTTCGAGGACTGCGACCACTTCGCACAGGGGCATGCCGACCACGTTGGTGTAGCTTCCCTCGATGCCGAGAACCATGAATACGCCGATGCCCTGGATTGCGTAGGCGCCGGCCTTGTCCATCGGTTCACCGGTGGCAATGTACCCCGCGATCTCCATCGCTGTCAACTCCTTGAACCGGACCTTTGTTGAGACGACATCGTCTAGGGTTAAGCCGGTTTGCCGGTCATGTACGGCGAATCCGGAGAGGACCCGGTGTTCGCGTCCGGACAGGGAGTGGAGCATGGCAGCCGCCTCTTCGACGTTGGCGGGCTTGCCCAAAATCGTATCGTCGCGCAAAACGATGGTGTCGCTGCCGATGAACCAGCGGCCGGCGACATCGCGACGGCTGGCCACTTCGAGGGCCTTGTCCCTGCTCAGGCGCAGCACGTGCTGTTCAGGGCTTTCGCCGGTAAGTTCTTCTTCGGGGACATGGCTGGGAACGACGGTGAAGCGGATGCCGATCCGCTCAAGGAGTTCGCGACGGCGCGGGGAGGCCGAGGCCAGGACAATATCGACAGGCAAAGTCATCGGGTGCTTTCGTAGGTAATTTTGTTGCAGGTTGACAACCGGGGGAATTGCAGAAAACGGCGGCAGCAGGTTCAGCCGGTTTTTTTGCCGCGCAACGAAGAGACCGGCTCGAAGGTGGCCAGGCGGTTGCGACCCTTGTTTTTGGCCTGGTACAGGGCCATGTCGGCAGCGTTGACCAGGGTTTCGAGTTTTTCGCCGTCACCGGGGAACGAGGAGATGCCGATGCTGGTAGTGAGCTTGCCTTGCGGCAGGCCGGTTTCGCCGGGGAAAATCTCGTTTTCGATGGCCCGGCGGATACGTTCGGCCACAAAAAGACCTTCTTCCTTGCTGGTGTTCGGCAGCATCAGACAGAATTCCTCGCCGCCGTAGCGGGTGATAATATCCATTTCGCGGGCCGACTTTTTCAGCAGGGTGGCTACTTTGCGCAGGGCGTTGTCGCCGGCGATATGTCCGCAATGGTCGTTGTAGGTTTTGAAGTAGTCGAGATCGACCATAATGATGGTGAAAGGCTGCTTCAGCCGGGAGCAGCGGCTGAGTTCTTCGTTGAACCGCGTTTCGAGCAGGCGCCGGTTGTAGAGCCCGGTGAGTGGGTCCCTGATCGCCAGATCCTGCAGCACGTGGGCATCTTCGAGTGCGGCCGTGCGGGCGATCATCTCGGCCGCGTGGTCGGCGAGTATGTGCAGATGCTTGAGGTCCGTGTCGGTGAAGATGTTGCTGGTTTCCTTGTCGGCCAGGTTGAGCACTCCGATAATCCGGTCTTTCACTTTCATCGGGAAGCAGATGAACGATTTGGTTTTGAAGCGCGGGCGATTGGGGGTGCCGATCCGACAGTCTTTTTCGATGTCGGAGACTAGCAGGTGCAGGCCGCTTTGGGCGACCCGTCCGGAGATCCCCTCGCCGAGGCGAATCGGCATGCTGCGGGCCACCTCGAGGTTGATACCTTTGGCGGCGGTGATTTGCAGCTGTTCTCCGGAATCATCGATGAGCATCAGCGATCCGCGCGAAGCCTGCAGCAGTTCACAGCACATTTCCACGATGTTGCGATACAGCTCCTCGCGGGTATTGAATAGTGACAATTCGCTGATCATGGCGATCAGGCGGTGGGCTGTGGCGTGGCCTTGACGGTGTTCGTTTTCCTGTTTCAGGCGCAGCAGCTTGGCCGCAACTCGCCCCGCCAGCAGTTCGATCAGCAGCAGGTCGCGGGGGTGCAGGTCGATGTCGAACAGAGCCACCATGCCCAGGGATTTGCTTTCGACTTCAAGGGGGGCGCAGATGGCTCGCTCGGCTTCGATCTGGGGGAAAAAATTGTCGATTTCCTGGCGCAGAACGAACGGTTTGCCGTTCGGGTTGCCGGTGAGAAATTCGGAAATTTTATGGCTGGAAATCTTCAGCGGTTTATCCGCCATGCCGAGCACCGTTTTGATAGAAAACTCGTGGCCTTCGGCTAGAACCATGGCGATCTGGTGGAGGTCGAACAGAACGATGAGAGCCTCGCCGAGCAGGGTCACCGCTTCATCAAAGCTGTGGGTGCGGTCGATTTCGGCGGCGATGGCGGTAATGGCAGTAAGCCGCTGAGTCATTTTTTGTATGGGCAGGGCCATGGCCGGGGACTGCTCTTCGGCGAGGGCCGGTAGCAAGGCCATGGTCTTGGCTACCGCATCTTCCACTTGCTCCCGATTGACCCGGGGGCGCTGCTTAAGTTTTTCCAGCAGGGTGGTTCCGTCGGCGGAAGCGGCGTTGGAGAGTTTTTCCATCTCGGGCAGGGCCAGGTCATCATCTCTGCCACCTCCGGCAAAGAGGCAGCAGTCCTGGTTATTATCGTTGCGGAAAGGCACGGCAAAATTGAGCAGGCCACCCGGGCATTGAAAGATGACCGGGCGATTGTCTTTGGTGGCATCGCGAAAGGCTTTTTCGAAGGTGGTGCGGCAATTGTTGTCGCAGACGGTGTTTTCTCCCAGCGCACCGCAGAACCGGTGCCCCTGTTCTCTTGGAGACTGCAGCATCTCCTGTTCGCAACTCAACGCCAGATGAAACGGTTCCAGCGCCGGAAAGCGACGCAACGTTTCAAGAAGATCCAGCGGATTGATCTTGGTGTGGAGACTGGTAGGCAAAGCAAGCCCCGTTATTGCAGTAATATCTGTTCGCAACGACCCAACTGCCCCCCAGGCTGTTCGGTATCGTCTCGCATCTTTGACACTTTGGGTGCCGAAAAAGATGAAGACTGATTCATCAGCATTTCAGTTCTGTCGGTTGTGACATAATGCAACAACGTGGCTTCCCTTGATCCAGGATCGGATTATGGAGTTTCTGGAGCCTGAGTGTGTCTGTTTACGGAAGGGGCCGTGACGGTACAGCTGCCGGAAATGCGAGCGTTCCGTACTACTCAGGTGCAGGGAAGCCCCCCGGAGTGGATTGCCGGAGTCAGGGAGGGGGGGGTGATTAGAAAATTCGATATAATAAATTAAGTCTAGCAAAGATAAAAATATAATGCAATACCCTAAGTAGTTGCAGGCTATATCTTTTTGGTAAAGAGATAGCCTGCGCGGAATGCTTAATATTTAAATATTCGAATTAAGGCTATGGTGCTGGCGCTGGTCGATCAGCGGCGAGCGAATTCCACCATGGCGACAGGTTTTGCAGCGCCCGTTCCGCCATCGCCAGCCTGCGGTCGGCCCGTTTCATCTTACGTCCTTCCAGGGGGGGGAACAGCCCGTAGTTGACATTCATCGGTTGAAAGCCTTCAGGGCTGGAGTCGGCCAGGTGGGCGATCAGGGCACCGAGGGCGGTGACGGCCGGGGGGAGGGGGATCGCGTCGCCCCGCAGCCAGCGGGGGGCGAACAGCCCGGCCAGAAAGCCCATGGCGGCGGATTCGACATAGCCTTCGACTCCGCTAATCTGCCCGGCGAAAAAGAGGCGCGGGTCGGTTTTGAGCTGCAGGGTGCGCGTAAGGCAGGTGGGGGCGTTGATGAAGGTGTTGCGGTGAACGCTGCCGAGGCGGGCGAAGCGGGCCTGCTCGAGGCCGCCGATGGTGCTGAAGATGCGCCGCTGTTCGGGGTAGGTGAGTTTGGTCTGGAAGCCGACCATGTTGAACAGGGTGGCGTGTTTGTCGTCCTGCCGCAGCTGGACTACGGCAAACGGTTCTTTGCCGGTGCGCGGGTCGGGGAGCCCGACCGGCTTCATCGGCCCGAAGGCCAGGGTCAGCTCGCCCCGCTCGGCCATTTCCTCGATCGGCATACACCCTTCGAAGTGAACCATTTTTTCAAAATCACGGGCAGGAACCTTGTCGGCCTGCTTGAGGGCGTTGATGAAGGCGAAATATTCCTCTTTGCTGAGCGGACAGTTGATGTAGTCGTCGCCCCCCTTGCCGTAGCGGGAAGCACGCCAGGCCCGCGAGAAGTCGATGGAGTCGGCCTCGATGATGGGGGCGATGGCGTCGTAGAAATAAAGGTGTTCGGCGCCGGTCAGGTGAGCGATGTCCTGCGACAGGGCTTCGGAGGTCAGCGGGCCTGAGGCGACGATTACCGTCCCTTCCTCGGGGACGCAGGTGACCTCTTCCCGGCGCAGTTCGATGTTGGGGTGGGCCATGATCCTGTTGCTGATGTAGTCGGAAAACGCCTCGCGATCAACGGCCAGAGCGCCACCGGCTGGAACCGCGGTGGCGTCGGCAGCTTCCATGAACAGGGTGCCGCAGCGGCGCAGTTCCTCCTTGAGACAGCCGACGGCGTTGTTCATCCCCGCCCCGCGCAGGCTGTTGGAGCAGACCATCTCGGCAAGTCGGTCTGACTGGTGCGCGGGAGAAAAACGCAGTGGTTTCATTTCGTAGAGAACCACCTGGGCGCCTTCGTTGGCGGCCTGCCAGGCCGCTTCGCAGCCGGCTAAGCCGCCGCCGATGATCTGAATATCCATGGGAATTTTCCGTGTGCAGGTTCAATAAAAGAGCCGGGCCTTGCGGCCCGGCTGAGGATGTTGCTGGGGAGCGGAAGTCTATTCCGACTTCTTCTCAGTGGGGGCTTTCTTGGGGGCCGCCTTTTTCGTCGCCGGTTTCTTGGCGGCGGGCTTTTGGGCCGCCGGTTTTTTAGCAGCGGGCTTCTTGGCCGCAGCCTTCTTCTCCGGTTCGACCAGCACCAGCTTATAGTCGCAATCTTCCGTCGGACACTTGCGGTAGGTGCCGAAGCGCTTGGTTACTTTTTCGACGATCACCGGGTAGCCGCACTTGGGACAGGGCTCCTTGATCGGCAGGTCCCAGAGCGCGTACTTGCACTGGGGGTAGCGATTGCAGGAATAGAAGATTTTGCCGTAGCGGCTCTTCTTTTCCATCAGTTCCCCTTCCTTGCAGTCAGGGCAGGTGATGTCGAGAGCCTTGGGTTTGACCAGCGGCTGAATGTTCTTGCAGGCGGGGTAGGCGCTGCAGGCGAGGAATTTTCCGTAGCGACCCATCTTGATCAGCATCGGAGCATCGCATTTTTCGCATTTCTCTTCAGAAATCTCCGGTTCCGGCTGATCCTCGCCGGAAAGCGGTTCGGTATGGCGGCAGTCGGGAAAGCCGCTGCAGGCGAGAAAACGGCCGGAGCGACCGAGCTTGATGACCAGTTCTTTGCTGCACTCGGGGCAGGTCCGGTCGGTCTTTTCGGTGGTGACCTCTTCTTTGGTGACTTCTTTTTCCTTCTGCTGGAGCAGCCTGATGAAGGGCTCCCAGAAACCGCGGAGCAACGGACGCCATTTCTCTTCACCGCGGGAAATGGCGTCGAGATCTTCTTCGAGTTTAGCGGTGAAATCGTAATCGACGTATTGAGTGAAATGCTTGACCAGCAGGTCGGTGACCACCATGCCGACGTCTTCGGCGTAGAAGGCCCGTTTTTCCAGGCGCACGTACTTGCGCATCACCAGGGTGTTCATGATCGAGGCGTAGGTCGAGGGGCGGCCAATGCCGTATTCCTCAAGGATTTTGACCAGGCTCGCTTCGGTATAGCGGGGAGGAGCCTGGGTGAAATGTTGTTCGGGCAGCAGTTCCTTGCGCTGGACGGCGTCTCCCTCTTCGAGGGCCGGCAGGGTTCCTTCCTGCTCCTCGTCGGGGGCGTCGGTACCCTCGATGTAGAGTTTCATGAAACCGGGAAAACGGATCACCTGACCGGTGGCGCGGAACATGAAACGCTCGCCTGCCGCCAGGTCGATGGTGGTTGCCTCAAGGAGCGCCTGGGCCATCTGCGAGGCGACGGTGCGGGTCCAGATCAACTGATAAAGGCGGTATTGGTCGGAGGAGAGGAACGGTTTGACCTTCTCGGGGGTGTTGGCGATGGTGGTCGGTCGGACCGCTTCGTGGGCCTCCTGGGCATTTTTCGACTTGCTCTTGTAGACCCGAGCCTCGGCCAGGGCGTAGTCTTGGCCGAACAGCTGGGTGATGACCTCGCGGGCCTCGTCGGTCGCCACCGTGGAGAGGGCTACCGAGTCGGTACGCATGTAGGTGATCAGGCCGACTGCGCCATCGCCGATGTCCATCCCTTCGTAGAGCTTCTGGGCGGTGGACATGGTTTTACGGGCAGAGAACCCGAGCTTGCGGCTGGCTTCCTGCTGCAGGGTACTGGTGGTGAAAGGGGCCGCCGGGTTACGTTTTCTTTCCTTGCGGACCAGCGAGGCGACCTGGATCTGTTCGTCGGCAATGGCATCGACCAGCTGCTGCGCGGAGGTCTCGTCGGGAATGCCCAGCTTGTCTAGCTTCTTGCCGTCGACGGAAAAGAGTCGGGACTTGAATTCCTGGCCGCTTTCCGCCTGCAGCAGGGCTTCGATAGACCAGTACTCCTGGGGCACGAAAGCCGCGATCTCCTTTTCCCGTGTGCAGATCAGGCGCAAAGCCACCGATTGGACGCGGCCGGCGGAAAGGCCGTAGCGGATTTTCTTCCACAGAAACGGAGAGAGGTTGAAGCCGACCAGGTAGTCGAGAATCGAGCGGGCCTGCTGGGCATCGACCAACTCCCGGGCGATCTGCCGAGGTTCGGCCATGGCCTTGAGGATGGCCCCCTTGGTGATTTCGTGGAAGGTGACCCGCTTGACTGTCGGTTTGGCCCCCTGCTCGTCGATGCCGAGGGCTTCGAGCAGATGCCAGGCGATGGCCTCTCCCTCGCGGTCAAGGTCTGTGGCGAGGATCAGTTCGTCGCAGCCCTTGACTTCTTTTTTCAGCAGGTCGAGCTGCTTTTTGCTTTCCGGCAGCACGTGGTACTTCGGTTCGAAGTCGTTGGCTATGTCGACCGACCCCTGTTTGCTGGGGAGTGCCCGGACATGTCCGTAGGAGGCCAGAACCTTGAAGCCCTTGCCGAGAAATTTTTCGATGGTTTTCGCCTTTGCCGGAGACTCGACGATTACCAGTGATTTTGCCATGGATGCCTCTGCTTTGGTTGGAACTTGGTCGAAAAATAAAAAAGGCTGCAGGATTACCCGCAGCCTGGTTGCCGTGTCAGTGAAACATTCTTGCCCAGTCGTCGTCCATGAAGCAGTCGACTTCTCGCCACCAGTCCTGGGCGGTGCGGGAGAACAGGACCAGCGCTGTCAGCGCCTTGATCTCTTTGAGGGAGACCTCATCTTCAGCAACCTGCAAGGAGCGCTCGATGATCTCTTCTTCGGCTTCGTCGTCGAGAATGCCCAGTGTCCGCAGGCGGATCAGAAATCCGCGGGCGTCAGCGGACAACCCCCAGACTTCTTCGAGGGTGAAAACCCGGTGGGTAGGGACCTGGAGGGTTCTCTCGTCCTGCTTGCGGGGCTGCTGGGAGAGGTCTTCCATCCAGCGGAAGGCGGCGTCGATTTCCTCGGCTTCAAAGCCTTCGGCCATCAGTTCTTCAACGATTTCGCTCTCGGTCAGCTGGTCGCGGTCGGTCATGACGTACTGGGCGATTATGGTGACTATAGCCAGAACCCGCTCTCTCAAATTGACTCCTGCGGCGAATTGATCACAATGTTTTCAGGCTCTCCGGCAACGAACGTAACGCATGCCGGGAAGTTGCTCAACCCCTCCCTGGAGCTCTAGGTGCAGTAAAATAGCGGAAACCTCCATAGGTGTCAAGCCACTTTTCCTCGCTAGTTCATCGATGTGCAGCGGTTCGATGGAGAGGCAGCGGTAGAGAGCGAGGGCGTCTCCGGCAAGTTCGGACTGGAGCGAATTCTCCATTTTTTGCTGCTGTTTCGTTGGGATGCCGGGCCAGAGAACTTCAAGGATGTCGGTCTCGTCGGTGACCAGATGAGCTCCATCTTTGAGCAGCCGGTTGACGCCGCCACTGGTTTCCGCATAGACCGGCCCCGGTACGGCGAAAACCTCGCGCCCCTGTTCCAGGGCGAAGTCGGCGGTGATCAGCGAACCGCTCCCCTCGGCCGCCTCGACGATCAGAACTCCCTGGCTGAGTCCGCTGATGATGCGGTTGCGGCCGGGGAAATGGCCGGGCAGCGGGGGCGTGCCGGGCGGGTACTCGGAGAGGATGGCGCCCTGCTCGAGGATGCGCTGGGAAAGACTCTTGTTTTCCGGTGGATAGATCCGGTCGATGCCGCAACCGAGTACGGCGATGGTCTGTCCTCCGCCGGCCAGGGCCCCTTCGTGGGCGGCCGTGTCGATGCCGCGGGCCAGGCCGCTGACGATGGTAACGCCCCGCGAGGCGATTTCCTGGCAGAGGTCGCGGGTCAGTCGGCGCCCGGCGGTCGAAGCGCGCCGGGCGCCGACAACCGCCAGGGCCGGTTGAGCGACAAGCGTGCCGCGCAGGTAGAGGATTGCCGGGGGATCGTACAGGGTGCGCAGCAGGGGCGGGTAGCGGTCGGTGTCCCACAGGGTGAGGATCTGGACCGAGTGTTTGTTTAGGATTTCTTTGGCTTTCAGCAGGGTGGGATCGTTGCTGGCGGGGAGGCTTTGGGCCACGGAATCGCGGATGCCAGCCCGGCGAACCCAATCACCCGGAGCGGCGGCGAGGATGGCGGCCGGCGAGCCGAAGGCGTCCATCAGCCGGACCAGGCCGGTGCGGCCGAGGCCGCGGGTGAGATGCAGGCGCAGCCAGGTGCGCTCCGTGTCCGTCAGCATGTTTCCCTCCGTACATATTAGTGCCATCCGGGGTTTCCAGATGGGCACTAAATAGAAAAAGGATTGAAGCTCGTTCAATCCTTTTTCATCATCATTCAAATGCCGCAGGCTAGCGAGGTTGCCGGTTAATCGATAACCGTGGTCAGGCGGTCGCCCCGGTACAACGGTTCGGTCACTTTCAGAACCAGGGCCGCCGCGGTTCTGGCCTGGGTTTCAATGACCAGTGCCGAGCCGAGGAGGACATCCGGGAGCTTCAGATTCTTGTTTTTAAGGATCAGGGCGGAGGCGTCGCGAGGGCGTGAAATGTTGAGCAGGTTGCCGACCTGCAGGCCGTCGTCGGTGCCGAGGTCGACGTAAATGACGTCGTACTGGCTCAGGGCGAGCCGGCCGTCCTGAGCTTCGATCAGAGTGCCGCTCAGCTCCTGTTCGGCCCGCTTCAGTTCGATAACCGTTTGCGCTGGCTGGTGGGGGCGGAGTTTGGCACCACGCTGGATCTCTATGAATGCTTTAGTGATTTCGCCGGTGGCTACTTCGTCGTCGATTTCGGTGATCTGCAGGGTGCCCAGTTCGTCGACCTTATAGCCCATCTTTCGCTGGGTCACTGGATGCAGGACCGGATCCTTGACTTCGAACAGGGCGTAAATGTCACCGGGCATGGCCGACGCCAAATTGCCCATTTCCAGAAAAACCGTTTCCCCGGTGCCGATCAGCAGGCGGTTGTCGACGGTGTCGACCAGGGTGCCGGCCGCGTCAAATTCTTCCTGGCTGATGAAGCCGAGAGCCCCCTGGTGAATATTGATGGTGACCGACTCCTGGGGGATGGGCAATTCAGCGGCGAATTCTGTCTGGCCGCCTTCGGGATATTTTTCTTCGCCGACCGGGACCAGCTCGATGCGGCCGTCGTAAATGGCGACTTTCTGGCCGGGGTAGATCAGGTGGGGGTTGGTGACGAAGGGGTTGTTGGACCACAGGCTGGGCCAGTAGTTAGGATCTTTGAGAAACTTCTGCGAGATGCCCCAGAGGGTGTCCCCTTGCTTGATCACGTAGGTCTGCATCTCGCCCTGGGCCAGGGCCGAAAGGGGCAGGAGCAGCAGGCAGGTCAGCATAATGACTTTTTTAAACGGCATGGAGTCCCCCACGTAGAGTAAGTTGCGCTGTCAGTTCGTGCCCAGGGGTTTGCGAGCCGCCGGGCTGTCCGGGTAGCGGTTGCGCAGAACCTGCAGGGCCTCTTTGGCTCGGTCGGGTTGGCCGAGCTGGGTCAGGGCCGAAGCCATCTTCAACAGAGCGTCGGGTGTTTTGCTCCCCTGCGGGTAGCGTTCGATGGTCCGCTGAAATTCTTCAACCGCCCGGGCATACTGCTGTTGAGAGTAATAGCATTCTCCGAGCCAATATTGTGCGTTGCCCGCATAATCGCTGCCGGCATGCAGGCGGAGAAAGGTTTCAAATCCCTGGATAGCCTGTTCAAAACGGCCCGCCGCGTAGTCGGAGAAGGCCTGCAGGTAGATCTCGGTGGGCGAGGCGTTCTGGCTGCCGGCCGTAGTTGGCGAGGTCGCCGGGGCGAGGATCGGACGGGTTGATGTCGCGATTTCCCGGGATGGGGTGACTTTTTTGGTTGCCAGTTGACGGCGCAGGTCGCTGATCAGGGTCTGTTGGTCGCGAACCTTGGCTTCGATCAGCAGCAGGTTGTTGCGGTTCTGTTCGACTTGCTGCTGCAGTTGTTGCTGATCCTGGCGAATTCGGGCCAGTTCTCGGTCGACCGGGGCGAGGTCCGCAGTCGTGCGGACAGGAACGCAGGCGACCAGGCCGGCAGAAAAAAGGACAAGGGGCAGAATGATAAGCGTACGGTATTTCATGGTGATGGCTCCAGGGGCGTCCCGTGCCTTGGGTCGCCCAGTCAATTTGTAAAAATTATAGGCTTTTTAGGTCCTTGTCAAGCGGGAATGGGCTGCGGCCGGGGGCTTGCGGGCGTAAAGTGGTTAACTACTTTTCTGGCATTTGTGATATTCTGCCGGCAACTTGCACTGGAGGAATTAGAACGAAATGCACCAGCCTGAACTCCTGGCCCCGGCCGGGGACCTGGAAAAACTGCGGATCGCCTTCGATTACGGCGCCGATGCCGCCTATCTTGGCGGCGAACAATTTGGCCTGCGCGCCCAGGCCGGGAATTTCGACCTGGACGCCCTGGCCTGCGCCCGCGAGCTGGCGGCAAGCCGCGGCAAGCGGCTTTACCTGACCCTCAATGCCTACCTGCGGCCAGTGGATTTCCCGGCCTTTGCCGAGTATCTCGAACAGCTCAAGCCCCTCGATCTCGATGCCTACATCGTTTCCGACCCCGGTGTACTGGGCCTGCTGCGGCGGGTCGACCCGGGGCGGGAAATTCACCTGTCGACCCAGGCCAATACCACCAATGCCGAGGCGGTCCGCTTCTGGGGGGCGGCCGGGGTGCACCGGGTTAACCTGGCCCGGGAGTTGACCCTGGCGGAAATTCGTGCGATCCGCGAGGAGACCGAGGTCGAACTCGAGGTTTTCGCCCACGGCGCCCTTTGCGTCGCTTACTCGGGGCGCTGTCTGCTGTCGGCGGCGATGACCGGTCGCAGCGCCAACCAGGGGGCCTGCGCCCAGCCCTGCCGCTGGCGCTACGCCCTGGTCGAGGAGACCCGGCCCGGCGAGTATTTCCCGATCGAGGAGGATGCGCGGGGCAGCTACCTGATGAACAGCCGCGATCTCTGCCTGATCGAACAGCTGCCGCAGTTGGTCGAGGCGGGGCTCCACAGCCTGAAGATCGAAGGGCGGATGAAGACCCTCTATTATCTGGCGGCGGTGACCCGGGTCTACCGGGCGGCCCTCGATTGCTACCTGGCGGATCCGATTGGCTACCGTTTCGACCCGGCCTGGCGCGACGAGCTGGACAAGGTCAGTCATCGTCCCTACGATACCGGATTTCTGTTTGGTGGTCAGGACGCTCAGGTCCATACCGACGATTCCAAATACCGGCGCACCCACGATTTTGTCGGCGTGGTGCGGGAGTTAACCGCGGCCGGCCGCGCCCTGGTTGAAGGGCGCAACCGATTTTTTCCCGGCGAAAGCCTCGAGCTGATTGGCCCGCAGATGCGCCAGACGGAATTTTCTGCCGGGGAGCTGCGTTCCGAGTCGGCCGAATTGCTGCCCGCCGGTCAGCCCAATGCGCGGATCGTCATGGACCTTCCCGTCGGGGCCCAGGTCGGCGACCTGTTGCGACGGGAGCGGCAGAACGGGTAGTCGACTTTTAGGGCGCGTGCCAGCAGGTTCGCGAGCGCACGTCGCAGCAGGACAGGGTGCGTCCGTAGACAGCGCCAGTGTCGAGGCCGATCCGGTTTGCCGTCAGCAGGGGGGAGCTGAGCGGGGTGTGACCGAAAACGACGGTTTTTCCCCAGTCGTAGTCCGAGTCGAGAAATTCGCTGCGGATCCACAGCAGGTCCCGTTGCCGCTGTGCCTCAAGGGGGACGCCGGGGCGCAGGCCGGCATGGACGAAAATGAAGCTTTCGGTCTCGTGGAAGAGGCGCAGGTTCCGTAGAAAATCGAGATGATCGGGCGGAATCTGGGTGTCGTCATCCTGCCGGTAGCTGTTCAGGGTGGCGTCGCCGCCGTTGAGCAGAAAGAGCAGCGGGTTGCGGCCGTCGAGAAAGTCGAGGAACATCGCCTCGTGGTTGCCCTTGAGAAAGACGCTGCGGGGATGGTGCTGGCGAAAGATCAGCAGTTCGTTGATGACGCCCCGGGCGTCGGGGCCGCGGTCGATGTAGTCGCCGAGAAAAACCAGCTGGTCTGCAGGCTGAGGGTTCACTTTGGCCAGCAGCTCGGTCAGCTGCTGGCGGCAGCCGTGGATGTCCCCCATCGCCAGCATCCGGCCGCTGGTCACAGCGGTTCCCCTTCGCGGACCTTGATCCGCACCACTCGGCAGCAGGCGTTTTTGCCGGCTCGCTCCCGGTAGAGCCGGACCAGAAAACGGATCGTGACGATTTTGTGGATGGCCGCCTGGGTCAGGCGGTAGAACCACTTGTGAATCAGGCTGGGGGTGCGGCTGCCGAGCAGCAGCGGGCAGTAGTCGGACAGCTGCAACCCGACCCGCATCAGGCCGTCTTTCGGTTCGCAGCTGAAGACCAGCTCCCCCTGGCGGCAGAAGGCCGGCTGGACCAACAGCCCGCCGTCGATGCGCAGAGCCAGGGTGGTAGCGTCGGTTTCGCTGGCGTTGAAGCGCAGCAAGCTCAGACGGCTGCAACCGAGCCGGAATTCCACCGAGTTGCCGAGCTGCTGCGGGCGCACCAGGGTGCCGCTAAAACGACGGATATGTTCCAGGTATTTTTGCAGCAATAACGAAGGGGTCATCCCGGTGGCCAGCTGCGGCGGCAGGTCCATCCACTGGATGGAGAAGAC
>JAQYWA010000311.1 GCA_030145265.1 Desulfuromonas sp.
CAAGGGGCAGATCGCCCACTTCAAAATCCCCCGCCACGTTTGGTTCGTGGATGAATTTCCGATGACCGTGACCGGCAAGCTGCAGAAATTCCGGATGCGGGAGATGACGCTGGAGAAGATGGGGCCGGCGGCGGGCTAGCGGGCAGATCTCGCTGTCGTGAAAGGGGGGGGGGGATTCCTTCTGGCCGGCGCTTGTCCGCGGTCTGGTCGCAGGTGATGGCGAGGAACCGGTCAGGCTGGATTAACCAGGTGCAGCTTTGGTCGTTGTTTCCCCAACTCCAGCGGGCGATTCATAGCGGGGTCGTCGAGCAGCGCCAGCACCTGTGCTGTTTCGTCGTACAGGGCGGCGAGGTTGAGGCCGAGGCAGAACGGCAGAAACGGCGCGAGCAACTCTCTCCCGCGGGTGAGCAGGATGCGGGCGCCGTTTTCGTTGCCGCGCTGCAGGTGGAGCAGACCGATGCCGATCTGCAGCACCCCCTTGTAGACATCGCGCAGCGGCCGCTGTTCATCCATCCAGAGCACTTCCAGGGTTTCGTGGCAGAGGAAGTAGTCGCCGTCATTGAACTGGCGCACGGCGGCCAGCAGGGTCAGCGAGGGAGGCTGGCTGCAGGGATCGTCTGGCATGGGTTTCCTTGTGAGGGATTCGCGTAGGGGCGCTGCTTGCTGCGCCCGTTGTTGTCGATGAATGATCTGGGCGACCCATGGGTCGTCCCTACGAGACATCTCGAATACTGCTCAAAATTCTACTGTGCCGCAATGAAGAACAGGAGGCTTGGGGCGAAAAATAGGACCAGAAACCAATGAGAAGTTTAACGCAATGACGCAGGGGCGCAAAGAAATCAAAAACAAATCCTTTGTGGGTCGGCCTTTCTCTGCGCCTTTGCGTTTCTGCGTTGAAAATAATGAATTTTTGATTTTTAAGACCCAAAAAAGCTGAAGAGCGTCAACATCCCGGTCGCTCGGGTTGACATCTGCTCTCAGGGTGCTTATCTTCACACCTCTTACTAAGAAATTCATTCCCACAGGAGGTCGATAAGTTCATGACTGAGAACAAACACGTATTCAAGGCCGAGGTAAACAAGATCCTCGACCTGATGATCCATTCGCTCTACTCCCACAAAGAAATCTTCCTGCGCGAACTGATTTCCAACGCCTCCGACGCCATCGACAAGGCGCGCTACGAGTCGCTTACCGACCAGTCGCTGGCCGAGGGGGAGGATGAGCTGAAGATTCAGCTCATCGCCGATAAAGAGGCGGGTACCCTGACCGTGCGCGACAACGGCATCGGCATGACCCGCGACGAGGCGGTTGAGGCTCTGGGCACCATCGCCCACTCGGGCACCAAAGAATTCATGAAACTGCTCGAGAGCCGCGAGGTCAAGGACAATCCCGCTCTGATCGGTCAGTTCGGCGTCGGCTTCTACGCCGCCTTTATGGTCGCCGACAAGGTCACCGTCATCACCCGCAAAGCCGGGGCGGATGCCGATCATGCCGTGATCTGGGTTTCCGATGCCGACGGCACCTACACCCTCGATGACACCGAAAAGGCGACCAAGGGCACCGACGTCATCCTCACCCTCAAGGAAGACGACAAGGAGTACCTCGAAGAGTACGAGCTGCGCAAGATCGTCAAGCAGTACTCGGATTTCATCGAGTACCCGGTGGTGATGGACGTGACCCGCTCCACGCCCGATCCCGAGGACAAAGAAAAGAGCATCGAGGAGACCGCCGAAGAGACCCTCAACTCGCGCAAGGCGATTTGGCTCAAGGACAAAGCGGAGATCAGCGAAGAGGAATACAACGAGTTCTACAAGCACGTCTCCCACGACTTCACCGACCCGGCCCGGGTGATCCACTATCGCGCCGAGGGAACCACCGAGTTCCAGGTTCTGCTCTACCTGCCGAAGAAGCGCCCCTTCGACATCTTCTATCAGGACTACAAGATCGGTCCGACCCTCTACGTGCGCCGGGTGCAGATCATGGATCACTGCGAGGCGATGCTGCCGACCTATCTGCGTTTCGTTAAGGGGGTGGTCGAGTCGTCCGACCTGCCGCTCAACGTCAGCCGTGAAATTCTGCAGGACAACCGGACCGTCACGGTGATCAAGAAAAACATCACCAAGAAGGTGCTGGAAACCCTGGCCGAGATGAAGAAGAACGATGCCGAGGCCTACGGAGAGTTCTACGAGGAGTTTGGTCGCATCCTCAAGGAAGGCATCCACCACGACTACGAGCGCCGCGAGACCATCGCCGACCTGCTCCTGTTCGAATCGACCAAGACGGAAGCTGGCAAGAAGATCACTCTCGACGAGTACGTCGGGCGCATGCCGGAGGATCAGAAAGAGATCTACTACATCACCGGTTCCGACCGCGCCAGCGCCGAGTCCTCCCCCTACCTCGAGGTCTTTAAAGAGAAGGACATCGAAGTGCTGATCATGACCGACGACTTCGACGACATCATCATCTCGGGTCTCGGTGTTTATAAGGAAAAACCCTTCCAGTCGGCGATCAAGGGTGATCTCGACCTGGGCGAGGGGAACAAGGAAGAGCAGAAGAAAGAGTTCGGCGACCTGCTTGAGCTGATGAAGGAAGAGCTCAAAGACCTGGTCGGCGAGGTGCGCATCTCCGGCCGCCTCAAGGATTCGGCCGTCTGCCTGGTGGCCGGCGAGCACGACCTCGACCCGAAGATGGTCAAGATGTTCGAGGCCATGGGCCAGGAGGTTCCCCAGGGTCAGCGCGTGCTGGAGGTCAATCCCAACCACGATCTGATCGCCCGCATGAAGCAGCTCTTTGCCGCCGATTCCTCAAGCGACCAGCTCAAGGACTACGTCGGCCTGCTCTACGACCAGGCTTTGCTGCTCGAAGGGGAAAAGCCGCGTAACCCGGTGGCTTTCGCCAAGGCGCTGTCGAAGCTGATGGCTGAAGGGGTGAGCGCCAGCTGATAGCGGGCTACGCTCTCTTGAAAATCGCAGGATAAAAAGGCGGGCCGGGGATTTTCCCCGGCCCGTTTTTTTA
>JAQYWA010000312.1 GCA_030145265.1 Desulfuromonas sp.
CAGCCTGCCGCGCAGCTGGGGGGGCGGGCGCATCCAGGCGGTATCCGCCTTCATGACCCCGGGCTACACCCGCACCCTGCTGCCGGCGGCCGATTATCGCAGCAAGCAGGTTCAGCTCCCGCTCTGGTCGTACACGGCGGTCGGCTGGTGCGTGGAGGAGGAGCGTTTTTACGTGGCGGCGGCCAAGGTCGACCGCAATCCCCAGTGGCAGCCCGAGCATTACGATGACCGCAAGCTCGACCCGCTGGTGCGCGAGGTGCTCAAAAACTATCCGGACAACCGCCTGATCGAGCAGCTGTCGCGGTGTGCCGTCGATTATCACTGCTTTGCCGCCAAGAACCTCTTCTTTCGCCGCTGGGAGGCGCCGTTGCCTTCTTCGCCGACCTGCAATTCCCGCTGCCTCGGCTGCATTTCGTTGCAGGAGGCGCCGGAATGCTGCCCCTCGAGCCAGGAGCGGCTGACTTTCGTGCCGACGGTGCAGGAACTCTGCGAGGTGGCGGTGCCGCACCTGCAGGAGGCGGAGAACGCCATCGTTTCCTTTGGCCAGGGCTGCGAGGGGGATCCGATCCTGCAAACCGACACCATCTGCGAGGCGGTGCGACAGATGCGCAAGGCGACGACGCGCGGGACCATCAATTTTAACTCCAATGCCTCGATTCCCGCGGCCATCGACCAGCTGGCCGAGGCCGGAGTCGACTCGATCCGGGTTTCCATCAACTCGGTGCAGGAGCGCTTCTACAACGCCTATTACCGTCCTCGCGGCTACCAGTTTGCCGAGGTGATGGAGTCGATCCGCCGGGCCAAGCAGGCCGGGATGTTCACCATGCTCAACTACCTGGTCTTCCCCGGCCTGACCGACCGCGCCGACGAGATCGAGGCGCTGCTGCGGCTGGTGAACGAGGCCGGGGTCGACCTGATCCAGCTGCGCAACCTGAGCATCGATCCCTTGATGTATCTCGATGCCATGGGCGTGGCCGACGAGGGGCTCGGCATGAAGACCATGATGGACCGGGTCAAGGCTGAAGTGCCTCGGCTGCAGTACGGCTATTTCAACCGGACCCGCGACAACTTCTTTCCGTCCGGATACGAGACCGACTGGCCGCTTTTGGCTTAACCCCTGGTGGGGTGGTGCATGCGATTCTATCGACCAAAATCTTTCCTGAGCCTGGTGCTGATCGGCTTTTTTCTTGTGTCGCTGCCGCTGGTCGTGGCGCTGATCAATGCTGAATTGTCGATGGGAACCCTGGTCCGGCAGAGTGCCCAGGTTGTTTACCGCTCGGTAAGGGCCACCGAGGGGAGCCGGCTGCTGGTTGAAGACCTGATCGTTCTGGAACGCAAGGCCCGCCAATTCGAAGTGCTGGGCGAAGAGCGCCTGCAGCAGGAGATGGAAACCCAGCACGAGGCGATTCAGGAAACCCTGCGCCGGTTGCTGCTGCTGCCACTCGACTCGCCTTTGCTAAACAGTCTGCAGCAGCTATTGTCGCAGGAATCGCAGATCTTCGCCGTGCTGCAGGACGAACCGCGCAAGTCGCCGGCCCGCGAGGCAGCGCTGACGCGATTCAGCGAACTCAACGAACTGGCCAACGTGGTTGCCGCCGAAGGGCAAGCGCTGATATTTCGCGAAGTGGACAGCATGAAGAAATCCACCGAGCAGGCTCAGCAGGTCCTGATCTGGCAGGGCGTCGCTTTGATCCCTTGCTCGATCCTGTTCGTGATATTGTTTGCCCTGTTGATTTCGCGGCCGATCAAGCAGGTTGTGGCGGCGATCAACCGGCTCGGCGAGGGGGATTTTGCAACGGCGGTCACGGTGAGCGGCACCCACGACCTGGCATTTCTCGGCGAGCGACTCGACTGGATGCGCAATCAGTTGGCCGATGTGGAACGCTCGAAAGCCAAGTTCGTTGGCCAGGTTTCCCACGAGCTCAAGACCCCGCTGGCGTCGATTCGTGAGGGGGCCGAACTGCTGAACGACCAGGTGGTGGGCGAACTCAACGATCCGCAGCAGGAGGTCGTCGAAATTCTCTGCAAAAGCAGTCGCGACCTGCAGAAGCTGATTGAGAACCTGCTCGGATTCAGCAAGGTCCAGGCCGGCGTCAAATCCAAGCTGGAGCTTGCTGATGTTGCTCTGCCCGCGCTGATTGACGAAGTGCTTGCCGACCACCGGACGCTGGTTATGAAAAAGAATCTGAATGTGGATCTCGATATCGATGCCTTGACGGTTAACGCCGACCACGACCGGTTGCGGACGGTCATTGATAACCTGATCTCCAATGCCGTCAAGTTCACTCCGCCGGGCGGGCGGATCAACGTTCTCTGCCGCGGGAAACAGACGCTGTGGTTTCTTGAGGTGGCGGATTCTGGCCCGGGGATTTCCCCGGAAGACGAGGATAAGATGTTTCAACCTTTTTACCAGGGGCGGTTGTCAGCTCCCGGACATGTCAAGGGAACCGGCCTTGGCCTGTCGATTGCCCGCGAAATCGCCATGGCCCATGGCGGGGAACTCTGCCTGGTCGACGGTGGCCCGCCGGGCTGTCGCATCCGCCTGACGCTGCCATTAACAGAAGAGAATGGAACCGTATGAAATTTTTTGTTGCCGCATTGCTGCTGCTTGTTTTTGTTGCAGCCGGTTCCGGCTGCAACAGGCTGAAGCCCCTGCTGGGCTCGGAGCCTCGCTGTACGCCGGCGGCCGAGGATACCGCTTTGGTTTCTCCGGGAACCCAGGACGTTCTGACGTATTTTACCTTCCGCCAGGGGTTGACCGAAGTCGAGCTTGGCGGGGAGTTTAGCGTCGTCCAGCAGCGCTACGCCAGTGCCCCCGAGGAAGAAGATCGTTGGCGGCTGATTTTTCGCTCGATCCTGCCTGGCCAGCCATTTTCCGACGACGAGTATGCCCTTGAGCTGTTGCGCGGGGTCAATCTGGAGGCTGGTTCTGAAAATGATCTCCGGGCCAGTTTGGGCCGGTTGCTCAGCCTGCTGCTCGCCGACCAGCGTGA
>JAQYWA010000313.1 GCA_030145265.1 Desulfuromonas sp.
TTGATTTTTTCTATCAGGGTGGTGCGTTTGAGATTGAGCAGCTTGGCGGCCTCTTTTTTGTTGCCGCCGGTTTTGGTCAGGGCCTTGAGAATCAACCGGTCTTCGAAGTCGCTCACCAAAGCGTTAAAGTCGAAACTCTCTTCGTCCGGCCCCTCCGAATCAGCCACCTCGGCGGAAACCGCGGAATCTTCCTGCATCTGCATATCGCCGGACGGCTGGTATTTTTCGGGCAGTTCTGACGCCGTCACCAATTCACCGGCATGGAGAATCGACATCCGCTGAACCAGGTTTTCCAGTTCGCGGACGTTGCCCGGCCACGGGTATTCAAGCAGAGCCCCCATGGCGTTGGGTGCAAACCCCTTCAAACCGTTTTTCCGGCCGCGGTTGAAAACCTGGACAAATTTTTCGAGCAACACGGAAACATCTTCTTTTCGCTCCCGCAACGGTGGAATATGCAGGGGCACGACACTGAGCCGATAGAAAAGGTCTTCACGAAACCGCCCTTCGGCGACCGAGGCCTCGAGATCACGGTGGGTGGCCGCCACAATCCGCACATTCACTGAAACCGGCTTGACCCCGCCGACCGGTTCAAACTCCCGCTCCTGGATGACCCGCAGCAGCTTGGACTGTAGTGATGGCTTCATATCGCCGATTTCGTCAAGGAACAGGGTGCCGCCGTCGGCGTACTGAATCCGGCCCATCTTGGACTGGTTGGCACCGGTGAAAGCCCCTTTGACGTACCCGAACAGTTCACTTTCCAGCAGATCTTCCGGAATCGCGGCACAGTTCACCGGAACAAAGTTCTTCCCTTTGCGTGGGCCGAGGGCATGGGTCGCCCGGGCCACTAGTTCTTTCCCGGTCCCGCTCTCCCCGTGGATCAATACGTTGCTTTCGCCATCTTCGGCAACTTTTTCGAGAATCCTGAACAGTTCGCGCATCTTCGGCGCCTGTCCGATGATCCCCTGAAAACCGTCGTTCTTGCTGATTTTCGGACTGCGCTTCTGCTGGTGAACAAGAAGGTCGCGATGCTCCAGGGCCCGTGCCGTGGCAATCACCGCCTCCTCGAAATCGTACGGCGAATGAATATAGAAAATTGCTCCGCGCCTGAGCGCTTCTACCACCGAGTCCCGGTCACCATAGGGGACGCTGACAATCACAGCCACCTGTGGATGCTGGGAACGAACATGCCTCAGCAACTCTATCCCACCCTGCTTTGGCGCAATAATATCGGTAATGACCAGCGAGATGTCCTGCTCTTTGAGAATCTCTTGGGCCTCGGCGGGGCCCTGTGTTTCCAGAACCACACATCCGATATGCTTGCGAAGCATGACGGCCAGACCTTCCCTGGCCTCCCTGTTGCCATCCACCAATAGAATGCTGCGCATCGACTCGGACATTTAGATATACCTTTTTAGCATTTTATTTATATTGGCGCCGTCAGCCGCTCCACCGCTGCTGGCGTTTTTCCCTCGCTGTCAGTCCGGGACAATGAGAGACTCCCCAAACCGCATAAAGCGACTGAAACCTTGAGCGCTTAACTCGATAACAATCCACATAGATAATTCAATCAGCCATCGATAATAACTCAACAACCCAAGATAAATCAATGTGTTATTGAATGATTCGTGATTCGCCTCCGTCATCTTCTCTCGGCGGCAGGCGAAATCTTCAACTGGAGAGGGTCTATTTCCTTCCAAAACGGGTTTAAATCGAGGCCTCCAGAGGCTGTTCTTGATTTTAAGCTAAAAATAAAATAAAATTTTGATTAATTTTCCCCCTCATTTAAAAAACCACCAGGGATTGCCGTGCGCCTTAAACTGATCAACAAATACAACATCGTCATGGGGGCCGTTCTGCTGGCGACTATGATTATGTATGCATTTCTCAATGTCGAAACCCTGACCACCATGTTCATGGATGAGGCCTTGAAAAATGTCGATAATCTGAGTGAAACCATCATTCGGACCACCCATTACCAGATGCTCGAAGACGACCGCCAACGGGTCTACCAGATGATCGAGGAGGTCGGGTCGCAAAGAGGGGTGAACCGGATTCGCCTGCTGGACAAAGAAGGGACCATCAACTACTCGACCCACAAGGACGAAATCGGAACCTGCGTCGATCGCAATTCCGAGGGGTGCAGCGGCTGCCATTCCGGCGAAACTCCTCGCGTGCAGGCCTCTTCGATGGACCGCAGCCGGATTTTCGTCAACCGTGAAGGCGTTGAACTGCTCGGCGTCACCAAAGAAATACTCAACAAGGAGAGCTGCTTTACGGCCAAATGCCATTTCCACGCCCCCGAAGCTCAGCTTTTGGGAATCCTGGATGTCCACGTCGACCTGTCGAGCGTGCGGGCCACAGCCGCAGCCTACCGCAACAACATTATCGTCTTCACGCTCGTGCTGCTCCTGATCCTGGGGACCTGTCTTTCGCTGCTGACCCATCAACTGATCAACGTGCCGGTCAATAACCTGCTGGAGCAAACCCAGAAGGTCGCCCAGGGCGATCTCACGACCCGCGTCGATGATTACCCCCGGGACGAACTCGGCGAGCTGACGGAGGCGTTCAACGACATGACCTTCAACCTCAAAAAAGCCCAGGATGAAAGCCGCGAATGGGCCAACTCCCTGGAGGCCAGGGTCGAAGAACGCACTGAAAAAATCCAGCGCATGCAATCCAAACTTCTGCGCTCAGAAAAACTCGCTTCCGTTGGCGAACTGGTCGCCGGCATCGCCCATGAAATCAACAATCCGCTCACCGGGGTACTGACGTTCGCCGCCATGATCGAAGACGATCCCCGCCTTGACCCGGCAATCAAAAAAGACCTGGGAACCATTATCCACGAAACCCAGCGCTGTGCCAAAATTGTCCGCGAACTTCTCGATTTTTCCAGGGAGACAGTGCCCCAGAAAAAAAAGGAATCGATTAATCACATCCTCGACAAGACCCTGGCCCTGGTAGAACATCACACGTCTTTCCACAACATCAAAAT
>JAQYWA010000014.1 GCA_030145265.1 Desulfuromonas sp.
GTGACTCCCGAAGCCGAGCCCTTCGAGCTGATGTTTCAAAAGTTCGCCAAAAAGGTCCAAGCCGGCACTCGGTTCTTTCAGACTCAGGCGGTTTACGATGTGGAAAAGCTCGAGCGGTTTATGGCCGAGGCGAATCCGCTCGGGACGCCGGTACTGCTTGGGGTGCTCCTGCTCAAGAGCGCCCGCATGGCCGAGTTTCTTAACTGCAACATCCCCGGGGTCCGGGTGCCCCAGGCCCTGATCGACCGTTTGGCTGCCGCAAAGGCCCCCCTCGAGGAAGGGATTCTGATCGCTCGCGAGATGGTTAGTCATGCCCGCCGGCTCTGTCAGGGGGTGCACCTGATGACCCTCGGACACGAAGAGCGGATTGCCGATATCCTTGACTAAGAGGCTGTCGGGTTGTAAAGGTAAAATCGATTTTCAAAATAGACTCTAACCGCTCCCGGTCTCTCCTTGGATAAGGTGAGTTGAGAGCGGATTTCGCACGATTTCTGGAGGGTACTATGCTGAAAAAAACACCGCTCAACGCTGTTCACAAACAGGCCCGTGCCCGCATGGTTGATTTCGGCGGCTGGGAGATGCCGGTCCAGTATCGGGGCGTAATCGAGGAACACCTGGCCGTGCGTAATGCCGCCGGACTGTTCGATGTCTCCCACATGGGCGAGATCAAGGTCAGCGGCCCGGGAGCGCTGGCGTTTATCCAGGAGTTGGCCACCAACGACGCGTCCACCCTGGAAAACGGTCAGGTTCAGTACAGCGCTCTGTGCTATCCCCACGGCGGGGTGGTCGACGACGTGACCCTGTATCGGTTTGATGCCGAGCATTACCTCTTCTGCGTCAATGCGTCCAATACCGACAAGGATTTCACCTGGATGGAAGAAGTCCTTGCCGACGGCGACTTCCCCGGGGTGGCGCTGCACAATGTCAGTGACGACTTCGCCCAGCTCGCCCTGCAGGGGCCGGCGGCCGAAGCCATTCTAGCTCGGATTACCGACACGGCGCTGACTGCAATCGGCTACTACCGGTTCTATGAAGGGCTGGTGGCCGGGGTGCCGACCATCATCTCCCGCACCGGCTATACCGGTGAAGACGGTTTCGAGTTGTACTTCGCCGCCGATGCCGCCGAAGAGGTCTGGAACGCTTTGATGGAAGCCGGAGCCGACGACGGGCTGATGCCGGTCGGTCTGGGGGCGCGGGACACTCTGCGGCTGGAGATGAAATACGCCCTTTACGGTCATGAGCTGTCGACCGAGATTACGCCGTTGGAGGCTGGGCTTGGCTGGATCACCAAGCTCGACAAGCCGAGCTTCGTCGGTCGCGAGGCGCTGCTCAAGTTGAAGGAAGCCGGAGTGCCGCGGCGTCTGGTCGGCTTTGCCATGACTGAACCGGGGATCCCGCGAGCCGACTACCCGGTCTTTGCCGATGGCCGCCAAGTCGGCGTGGTCACCAGCGGCACCATGTCGCCATCACTGCGCCACGGCATCGGCCTGGCCCTGGTGGAGACCGCCTGCGCCGCCATCGGCACCCCGTTGCAGATCGGCATCCGCGCCCGCCAGGTCGGCGCCAAGGTCGAAAAGACCCCGTTCGTCAAAAAATAATCACCGATACCGGGGGCGACCCCCAATGCAGTCCATATCAGGAGGATGACAATGGAATTTCCCGAGGATTTGAAGTTCACCGAAGAGCATGAGTGGGTTCTGGTGGAGCATGGCATGGCCACCGTGGGGATTACCGATTTTGCCCAGGATGCGCTGGGGGACGTGGTGTTTGTCGAGCTTCCAGAGGTCGGCACCGTTCTCGAGACGGGCAAATCCTTCGGCGTAGTGGAATCGGTCAAGGCTGTTTCCGACGTCTATGCCCCGGTTTCCGGCGAGGTCATCGAGATCAACGAGGAGCTGCCGGACACGCCTGAACTGGTTAATACTTCGCCTTATGAAGACGGCTGGATGCTCAAGATCAAGCTCGCTGACAACGCCGAACTCGATGACCTGATGGATGCCGACGCCTACCAGGCGTTTGTCGAGGAAGAAGGGTAAATCTCCTTTTGCATTGTCCGCAGGAGCTTGTTATGCGCTACATCCCCCATACCGAAGAAGATATCCACCAGATGCTTGATGCCATCGGCGTCGATGCAGTGGATGACCTGTTTTCGGGCATCCCCGCCGATGTCCGTCTGCAGCGGCCGATGAACCTGGCCCCCGCGCTGGCCGAAGGTGACTTGCTGCGGGAGTTCAAGCAGTTGTCACGGCAGAACGCCACCGGCGATAGCCATCTGTCGTTTCTCGGCGGTGGCGCCTACAATCATTTCATTCCGGCCGTGGTCGATCAGCTGATTTCACGCAGCGAGTTCTATACCGCCTATACGCCGTATCAACCGGAAATCAGCCAAGGGACCTTGCAGGCGATCTTCGAGTACCAGACCCTGGTTTGTCAGCTTACCGGCATGGACGTGGCTAACGCCTCCATGTACGACGGGGCCTCGGCCTGCGCCGAAGCGGTGCTGATGACGGCCCGCGCCACCCGCCGCAAAAAGGTCCTGATCTCCGCCGCCCTCCACCCCGAGTACCGGGAAACAGTGGAAACCTACTGTCGCTATCTCGATTTCGAGCTGGTGACAATCCCCTTCGCCGCCGACGGCCGCACCGATCTGTCGGCCATGGAAAAGGCACTGGGCAAGGATGTGGCCGCGATGGTCACCGGCTATCCCAACTTCTTCGGCGTCGTCGAAGATCTGGCTGCCCAGGCGATTCAGGTCCACGGTTGCGGAGCCCGCCTGGTGGCGGCAGTGGCCGAGCCGATTGCTCTCGGCCTGCTCAAGTCGCCAGGCGAACTGGGTGCTGACATCGTTGCTGGCGAGGGGCAGAGCTTCGGCATTCCTGTGGCCTTTGGCGGACCCTACCTTGGCTTCTTCGCCGCCCGCCAGCAGGATCTTCGCTCGATGCCCGGCCGCCTGGTCGGCGAGACGGTTGACCTGGAAGGTCGGCGAGGTTTCGTGCTCACTCTGTCGACCCGAGAGCAGCACATCCGCCGCGAGAAGGCGACCTCGAACATCTGCTCCAACGAGGGGTTGTGTGCGCTGATGGCCACCGTTTACCTGTCGTTGATGGGCAAGGCCGGCATCCGCGAGGTGGCGGAGCAGAATCTCTCCAAAACCGATTATGCGCGCCGTGCGATCGCCGCTCTTGATGGCTACACTATTCCTTTTGCCGGCCCGGTATTCAACGAATTCGTGGTTGAGTCTGCGGAGCCGGCCCCTGCGGTGCTGGCCCGGCTCGAGCAGCAGAACATTCTTGGGGGGATTCCCCTGGGGCGCTACTTTGAGGGGATGGCGAACAGGTTCCTGGTCTGCGTCACCGAGCAGAACAGCAAGGCCGAGATTGACGCCCTGGTGGCGGCACTTGCGGGAGGTGGACAATGACAACGCTAGGGACCAGCGGATTGATTCTCAACGAAAAGCTGATGTTCGAACATTCTGATCCGGGGCGCAAGGGATACAGCCTCCCGGCTCTCGACGTGCCGGAAGTTGCCATGCCGGCGGAGCTGGTACGGGCCGAGGTGACCGGTTTTCCTGAGCTGTCCGAGGTCGACGTGGTACGTCACTTCACCCGCCTGTCGACTTGGAACTACGGGGTCGACTCGGGCTTCTATCCCCTGGGCAGCTGTACCATGAAGTACAACCCCAAGATCAATGAATCGGTGGCTCGCCTGCCGGGGCTGGCCGGGATTCATCCGGCGACCCCCGAGCATCTCAGCCAGGGGGCGCTCAAGCTGATGTACGAGCTGCAGACGTCGCTGGCCGAGATCTCCGGATTTCCCGCCATCACCCTGCAGCCGGCGGCCGGTGCCCATGGCGAACTGGCCGGCATGCTCATGGTCCGTGCCTGGCACGAGGCCCAGGGCAATCCACGCAGCAAGGTGCTGATCCCTGATACCGCTCACGGCACCAACCCTGCCAGTGCCACCCTCTGTGGCTACCAAGTGGTGCCTGTCACCTCCGATGGGGTGCTCTCGGCGCAAACGGTGGCCGCGCACATGGACGACGAGGTCGCCGCGTTGATGGTCACTAACCCCAACACCCTCGGCCTGTTTGAATCGGAGATCCGCGCGATCTGCGACATCGTCCATGCCAAGGGTGGGCTGGTCTATTGCGACGGCGCTAACCTCAACGCCTTGATGGGGATTGCCCGTCCCGGCGACATGGGGATCGACGTCATGCACTTCAACCTGCACAAAACCTTCGCCACTCCCCACGGCGGCGGCGGTCCTGGCTCTGGCCCGGTCGGTGTAACCGAGGCGCTGGTCCCGTTTCTGCCGGTGCCGGTGGTCACTTCGAGCGCTTCCGGTTATCGGCTCCAGTATGACCGCCCCCAAAGCATCGGCCGCATGCGCTCGTTTTTCGGCAACTTCGGTGTTATGGTCAGGGCTTATGCCTATATTCGCACCATGGGTGCGGCGGGGCTTAAGCACGCCAGTGAGATGGCGGTGCTCAACGCCAACTACGTGCGGGCGAAGCTGGAGGGAACCTTCCATCTGCCATACCAGAACCGATCTCTGCACGAGGTGGTCTTCTCCGACCGCGACCTGGACGGCGACTGTCATACCCTCGATCTGGCCAAGCGGCTCATCGATTACGGCTACCATCCGCCGACCATTTATTTCCCGCTGGTGGTCAAGGGGGCGATCATGATCGAGCCGACCGAGACCGAAAGTCAGGAGACCCTCGATGAGTTCTGCGAGGCGATGCTGGCCATCGCCGGCGAAGCCCGGGACAATCCTGAGCTGCTGCATGCGGCTCCGGTGCGCACCCGGATCCGCCGGCTCGACGAAACGGCCGCGGCGCGCAAGCCCAGGCTGAAATGGGAAGGGTAGGGTAAACAAGAAGGGGGAGCCGTCAGGCTCCCCCTTTTCAGTAGAGTAATGGGCGGGTACGCGTGATCTCATATTTAAAAAAGACCATGATGTTCAGCACGTCCTTCGGGTAGGCTTTGGGGAGCGGCCCGTAAGAAGCCCCTTTGCGGATGGCCCGGATCGCCTCATGATCCAGCAGCGGGTGACCGCTAGTTTCCTTGAGTACAACGTCTTTGACCTCGCCGTTTCGGCTGATGCTCACCTTGAGCAGGCAGGTTCCTTCCTGGCCCAGTTCTTTGGCGATATCCGGAAAGTTCCAGACCATGTAGACGTTATCCCGGAAGCGTTTGAAAAAGGAGATGAGGATGTCTTTTTCCATGTCGAGCCAGACGGTGTCCCCCTCTTCGACCTCGGCGCGGTACTTGCGCCGCCAGTCGTCGGTAATACTGACCGCCGCCGATTTGGCCGAAGCCATCAGGTCGAGGCTTTTCAGGCGCTCGGGCGAGGGGGGCGTGCGCTCCGGGGACGGGGCTGTTTCCGGTGTCGGCGGCGACGGTTGGGTATGAACCGGCGGGCCTTCGCTGCCCGGTTGACGCCGGAGCTCAGCTTCGGCTTGCGGATGGGGCGGGCGGGCCGGTTCGGTTTTCGGCGTCGGTTTTGGGGCGGGCCTGGGCGGTTCGACAGCGGCGGACGGCTTCCGGGGGCTGGGCGGCGGTACGGCCTTCGGCGTCCTGTCGTCGAAATCCTCCCCTTTGGGGGCGATTTCCTTCTTCACCACTTGGTCCGATGGTCCCAGGCGTTTGGCTGGAGTTTGTCGCGGTTTTTCCGGCTCCGGACGAGGCGGGATGTCGAGTTCCCGGCTGAGGGGCTGCGGCGCGCGCAGATCGACGTAGACCGGCTTCTTTTCCGGTACTACCGGCATCAGGGCATGCTTGGGGAGCAGGTACAGAAACAGCAGGTGCAGCAACAGAGAGAGGGTGACGAATCCCAACAGGAAGATGTCCGAGCGGCGGTTCAGGTCCATGGGTCCATTGGTTACGGGGCCGGCAGCATTGCGCGTTTGATAATTATACATGAATAGCGATTATTTCTACAGCAATCATTGTGACTTGCGTCAAGCCGTCGTGTCCCTTATTGCACCGGGAAAGAGGTTGACCGACCAGGGTTCATCGGGTATAAGTATCCTTTAAATTCAAACCCTGTTTTGGAGGAGGTAACTGACATGCATTTGGTTGACCAGATCAAAGCCAAGGCCCGGGAAAGCCTGCAGACTGTTGTATTGCCAGAAAGTTACGATGACCGCATGGTTCAGGCCGCCGGTCAAATTGTCAAGGATGGACTGGCCAATGTGGTGCTGCTTGGCAATCCGGGCGCCCTGCAGAAAAAGGCCGCGGAGCTCGGTGCATCCCTCGACGGCGTGACCCTGCTCGATCCGAAAGCGTCCTCCAAACTCGGCGAGTACGTCGACGAACTGGTGGAACTGCGTAAGAAGAAAGGGCTCAGCCGCGAGGATGCAGAAAAGCTTTTGACCGGTGAAGACAACCTGTTTTACGGCGCCATGATGGTGCGTAAGGGCGATGCCGGCGGTGCTGTGGCCGGTGCCGACAACACCACTGGCGATGTATTGCGGGCTGCCTTTCAGGTGGTTGGCACTGCCCCTGGGATCAACACCGTCTCTTCGGTCTTTCTGATGGTGACCAAGACCCCCGAATTTGGCGAGAACGGTGTTATCTGCTTTGCCGACTGCGCGGTCAATCCCAATCCCGATGCGCAGGCTCTGGCTGAAATCGCTGTCAGTACCGCCAGCAGTTGCAAGAGCTTTCTCGGAGTCGATGCCCGGGTAGCGATGCTTTCCTTTTCGACCAAGGGGAGCGCCAAGCACGAGGATGCCGACAAGGTTCTCAAGGCCCTCGAGATCGCTAAGGCAATTGCTCCCGATCTGCAGATCGACGGCGAACTGCAGGCCGATGCCGCTCTGCTGCCCAAGGTCGGTGCCAAGAAGGCTCCCGGTTCGCCGGTGGCAGGAAGGGCCAATACCGTGATATTCCCTGACCTCGACGCCGGCAACATCGGCTACAAGTTGGTCGAGCGCCTGGCCGGCGCCGAAGCGGTCGGCCCGATCATCCAGGGGCTGGCCAAGCCGGTTAACGATCTTTCCCGCGGTTGCTCGGTTGACGACATCATCAGTGTTTCGGCCATTACCGCCGTTCAGGCTCAAGGATAAAACACCGACGATTGGTTGAAGATGCGAAAAAGGCCGGCGAATTTCTCGCCGGCCTTTTTATTTGGTTTGCGACTCACATATCACTAATCACACCCGCTTAAGTACTCCGCTGGCCCAGGAGAGGCCGACGCCAAAACCGCAAATAACGATGGTGTCGGCGGTACCATTGAGTTCGTCGACTAGCAGAATCGGCAGGGTTGATGATATGGTATTGCCGTAATCATATGTCGTGTATGGGGCCTTTTCCCGGGGGATCTTCAGCCTGTCGGCAATGGTTTCGACGATGATTTTACTCCCCTGGTGTAGCAGAAAGCGGTCGATTCCCTCCAGCGTCAAGCCATTTTTCTCGACCACCAGACGAATATCGTCAGGAACGACCTTGGCGGCGAAGTTGAACACGGCCCGGCCATTCATGAACAGGAGGCCGTCGTTGCAGATCAGTTTTTCGTGTTCGCTGCCGAGGGTCCCGAAGGTGAACTGGCCGGAAACCAGTTTCGGGTTTTCCGAAATCAGGGTAACTGCCGCACCATCACCGAACAGCAGGGTGGTGTTCTTGTCGTTCGGGTCGATGATTTTTGAGTACGGGTCAGCGGTGAACAGCAACCCTTTTTTCATGCCGTTGGCTGCCATGAACCCCTGAAACACCGACAGGGAATAGACGAAACCAGAGCAGCCGAGGGAGATATCGAAGCAGGCGCAGCGGGCCGGTAGTCCCAGCTTGCCGTGAAGCATTGCCGAGGTGTGGGGGATGTTGCGGTCGGGGTTCTGGGTCACTACGACCATCGCCTCGATGTCGCTCAGATCGATATCCGTTTTACGGCAGAGATCGGCAAAGGCTTTGACGCACAGGTCGGATGTGTCTTCGTTGTCGTCTTTGACGGAAACCTGGCGAACTCCAATCTTCTGCTCGATGAAGTGATCATCGATGCCGAATTGTTCCTTCCGGTCGTAGTTGGAGATTCTCCCCTCGGGAATATGAACTCCGATTTCCTCTATGCCGAGCATGTGCTTACCTCCGCTATGCAAAACCCTGGTGCTTCGTCTTTTTATCTATTACGCGAAAGAAGAAGACCGACGGATGACAACCGTCGGTCTTCTCGCTGTCAATGCCGCTGCCGTCGAATGACCGGCGGTTATTTTCTCTGGAACTCTTTAGTGGCGAACGAATATTTGAAGCTCATGTGGTCCGTGTAGGTTCCATCGAGGATGGCTACCACGTCTTCGGTGAAGACCAGTTCTTCGTCGGTGGGAATGACAAAAACTTTGACTGGCGAGTCGGGCGTGGTGATGACGGTTTCCCGTTTGCGAGTCATGGTGTTGCGATTGACTTCTTTGTCGAGGTAGATGCCCATGAAGTCGAGCCCTTCAAGTGCCATCTCCCGGATGAGCCACGCCATCTCGCCAACCCCGGCGGTGAAGACCACGGCGTCTATGCCGCCGATGGCCGCAGCGTAGGACCCTATATATTTTTTCAGGCGGTAGGCTTCAATTTCAAGGGAAAGCTTGCAGCGGTCACAGCCCTCTTCCGCTCCCTTGATGACATCGCGACGGTCGGTGTATTCACCGGTTATGCCGAGAACCCCCGACTTTTTATTGAGGATCGAATCGATTTCTTTGGGGGTGTAGCCTTCCCGCTCCATGATAAAGGCCGGGATGGCCGGGTCGATGTCGCCACAGCGGGTGCCCATGACGGCTCCTTCGAGGGGAGTCAGTCCCATGGACGTATCGACTGAGACGCCCCCCTTGATAGCCGAGTGGGAGACACCGTTGCCGATGTGCATGGTGACGATGTTGCAGTCCTTAGGATCCTTGCCGAGCAACACGGAGGCCCGCTTGGAAACATACAGGTGGCTGGTGCCGTGGAAGCCGTAACGGCGCACCCCGTATTTTTCGTACCATTCGTACGGGAGGGGGTAGGTATAGGCCTGCTGCGGCATGGTCTGATGAAAAGCAGTGTCGAAAATAGCGATATGCGGAACGTTGGGGAGGACCGAAGTGGCCGCCTCGATGCCGGCGATGTTCGGCGGGTTGTGCAATGGCGCTAGGTGCTGCACTTCCTTGATGGCATCAAGCACGGAATCGTCAATTTTCACCGAACAGGTGAATTTTTCGCCACCGTGAACGACCCGATGACCGACGGCGGAAATCTGGTTCATGTCGGTGACAACCCCGTGCTTGAGGTCGGTCAGAGTTTTGATAATCAGGTGAATCGCGACTTTGTGGTCGGGGCATTCATATTCTTCCCGGTAATTGTCCCGGCCGGGAACCTCATGAATGATGTACGAATCGCCGATGGTGACCCGTTCCACCATCCCCTTGGCAACGACTGCTTTTTTCTCCCAGTCAAACAGCTGATATTTGACAGAAGAGCTGCCGCAATTCAATGCGAGAATATCCATTTAAAACTACCTCCTCCGCGAGTTTTGTTTTAATAAATGTTTCCCATTCTTGCAAAATAACGTTTTATATCTCTTGCATGTGTCCCCGGAATGCAAGACGTACCGTGCTGCATATGCGGCACTATGTACGAAAAGAACGGGAAAAACTTATGGAAGAGTAATGGAATCAAGGGTAGATTGCAAGAAATTTGTGCTGTTTCTGGCCTCTTGTTTGGTCTGGACAGGCGCTCTTCTGTGTTGTAATCTCTGGGTTGTCTAGAACGGCGTCTTTAATCCACAACTGAAAGAGGTGACGACTATGGCTCATACCATTACCGAAGAGTGTATCAACTGCGGGGCTTGCGAACCGGTTTGTCCTGTTGAGGCCATCAGTGAACAGGGGGATGTCCGGGTCATCGATGCGGCGACCTGCACCGACTGTGGTGCTTGCGTGGATACCTGCCCCGTCGATGCGATCGAAGCGCCCTGACTTCGAAAGAGGTAGCCCCCCTTTGATTGGATAATGTTTAATGGTTCTCCGCAGAGAGCCTGGAGGTTGTTATGTTTGGGTTTGGTACCACTGAGCTGATTATCATTCTGGTGCTGGTTCTGGTTGTCTTTGGAGCCGGCAAGCTTCCGGAAATCGGGGGCGCGTTGGGTAAGGGACTGCGTAGCTTTAAAAAAGCAGTCCATGAGCGGGATGAAATTGACATCACACCGAAAGATGAGGACGGAAAAGATACGAAGGGATAGCCTTTCTGTCAGATTTGTCCGGGGCCGCAAAAAAAGCCGCACGGTTTCGTGCGGCTTTTTTGTTGCTCGGGCTGATATCTGGGATTATCGCTGTCCGCCAGGTTTGGAATCCGCGACCTCTACAGTAAACTCGGTGACGTTTTCCGGCAGGTTTCGGAAGACGATCATGTAGGGAATCGACTTGCCCGGGTCGACATTGAGGTTGGACAGGACATTGCCGAACTGGTTGTTCATGGTTTCTTCGAGGTGGGCAACGGTCGCAGTCTGCAGCTCCTCGTGGTCCAGCGGGTTGCCGCAGAAGACGGTCTGCTGCATCAGCATATTGCCCTTGTCGTCATGGAGCATCCCCTTGACGGCGATGGCCGAACGGTTTTCAGGGTAGCCGTTGACCGCTTCTCCCTGAACCACGAACAGCTGTCCCGCCTCCTGGTTCATGATGAAAAAGCTGTTGGGCAGGGGCAGGCGGATCTGGGCTGCAGGGGCGGTCGGCTCCTGCTTTCCTGTGAGTTGGTTGATGAGCTGTGAAACGTCAGTGGTGCCGCCCTGCCAGAGCAGGTACCCTGCGGCCGCTCCCAGGATCAGCAGCAGGATCAGGAAGATGCGCAGCACACTGGACATGGGACTTTTGCGTTTCTGTTTCGGCAGAGGGGGCAGGCTTACTGCCGGTTCGACCGGGGGGAGCGGGGTTGGCTCCGGCATTTCAATGGGTTTGGGTCTTTCCGCCGGGGCGATGACCTCCCGGGATTCGACGGCTGTCGTGTCGTCTCTCCCGTTCTCGCCGAAAGAGATGCCGTTAAAGTCGAAATCGCCGCCTTCGGCCGCTTCTTTCTGGGGTTCATCGAAGCTGATTTCGCTGGTGTCGTCCTCTTCTGCGGCTGTTTCGCTTTCCGAGGCAAACAGGTCGTCCTCATCAAAAGAAAACGCATCTGCCGTATCGTCGCTGTCGCTTTCAAAAGAAAATTCATCGGTGGCTGATTCTTCGAAAGACAGGCCGGAAAGGTCTTCCCCCGCTTCGGCTGACGGCTCTTCTTCAAAAGAAAATTCGTCTGCCGACAGGGCTTCGCCGGTTGATGGCTCTTCGTCAAATGCGAATTCGTCAACGCTGCCGGCGCCGAGGGTTTCTTCTTCGAAGCCAAACGCTTCACTGGTTAGTTCTTCTTCCGGACTTTCCTCCAGGCCGAGATCGATTTCGCCGGACTCTTCTTCGAAGGCCGCCTGGACCGTGTCCGCCGCAGGTTCTTCTCGTCCGTTGTCATCCAGTTGTAAGTCGGTGTCTGGGCTGGCGGTTTCGGCGGGTATGTCATCGACGGAGGACAGCCCGAGGTCTGACTCGTCGAAGCTGTCGCCCCAGTCACTGGCTGCTGTCGTCGAGGTGTCTTCAGCGACAGCAGCAGGTTCTTGATCGCCAAGGGATGCGTCGAGGTCCGATTCGCCAAAATCGCTTCCCCATAGGTCGTCGGTGACAGGGGAAGGGGTGTCAGCGTCGACTTTCTCCACTGGGAGCTCTGTTTCGAAGGCGCTGGCGGCTGTTTCCTCCGCTGTCGGTTCGACCGGGGGCAGCGTCGTTTCCGGAGCGGCTTCTGGCGTGACGGTGAAAATATGACGGCACTTGGCGCAGCGGACCTTGACGCCCTCCGGTTTGATTTTGTCGTCAGAGAGCTTGAAGCGGGTGGTGCATTCGGGGCATTGGATGACCATGCAAGTCACTCCCTTTCAGGCCTGATCAGAGACCCTGTACTTGGTAGATATCCGGAAGGTTTCGGTATTTCTCATCATAATCGAGGCCGTAGCCAATGATGAAGCCATCGTCCATAGCGATGCCGACGTAATCGGCCTGGATGGAAACTTTTCTGCGGACACTCTTGTCGATCAGGGTGCAGATCTTGAGAGAGCGGGGTTCCCGCAGCATCAGTCTGTTGTAGAGTGATTCAAGGGTGTAGCCGCTGTCGATAATGTCTTCGACGATGATTACGTCACGCCCCTTGATGGACATTTCGAGATCTTTGCGCATTTCGACGAGCCCCGAAGACTGGGTTTCGGATCCGTAGCTGGCAAGGCGGACAAAATCGATGACAACGGGGGTGCTGATGGCACGGGTCAGGTCGGCGAAAAAGAGAAAAGAGCCTTTCAGTACACCGACCAGCAGGATCTCGGTGTCTTGGTGGTCGCGACTGATCTCTTCTCCCAGTCGTTGAACCTGGCGGGCAATTTCCTCTTTGGAGTAGAGCAACTTCAGATCATGTTCGGTCATGCGCATCCTGTGAAAAAATTGAGCATAAATGTTGTCGGGTATTCTATACAAGATAAACGGTATGTGTCAATTTTTTCAGTGGTCTACAAAGCTCTGGCCAGCGTCTTTTCGACTGTGTTATACTTTTAAGAAAAGCTGGGCGGTTTGGGTCCGGAAACAATGGAAAGGGAAGGATAATCGATGAAACGGATGAATATACTCCTGCTGGCGCTGCTGGGATGTCTTATTGCGTTGCCGGCCCTGGCCGAAGGGTCGAAAATAGCCGTGGAGCAGGCGGATTTTGATTTTGGGCAGATTTTTCAGGGCGAGAAAGTAGAGCACACCTTCAGGTTTCAGAATGCCGGAGATGAACCGTTAATCATCGACCGGGTCCGCAGTTCCTGCGGGTGCACCGCGGCCTTGCTGTCGACCAAAATCATTGCCGCCGGCGACGTGGCCGAACTCAAGGCCACTTTCGATTCGGCCCGTTTCAACGGAGCAGTGGTGAAGACCATCTACCTTTACTCCAATGACCCCGTGCAGAAGGTGACCGAACTGCATCTGCGCGGTACGGTTAAACAGGAAATCGTCATGTCCCCGTCGCGGCTCGATCTGCAGAATCTGGTTGTCGGCGTCACCAAGGAGTTCGTGGTTCGCCTGTCCAATCAGAGCAAAAAAACGCTCACTCTCTTTGGTTTGCAGACCACCACGCCGGAACTGGTCGCGGTCATGTCGGCCGAGCAGGTTGCCCCGGGCAGCGCAGCCAGCATCACTCTTCGGGTTACTCCCAAGGAAGGCAACGCTCGGTTGAATGGATACGTGCTGCTGCAGACCAACAGCGAACATGTTCCGGAACTGCGGTTGCCGGTTTACGCGACGGTGACCCCCGCGGCGGCCCGTTAAACGCTTTGCCCTTGGTCTCGATCTGAATGAAAAGCCTCCGGATGTCACGGGGGCTTTTTTTTGACTGTTACGCCTCGTTTGGGGGCTGGGTTTCCCTCGGCATTCTTGAAACACGGCGAAAACTGTCTATACTATTAATCAGTTTCTCTCCGGGCATTGATCAGTTCCGGAGGTTGTTCAAGTGCTTGCCGTTTTTGGGAGGGTCCATGGTTAACGACAGCCTTCCGCCGAACCAGCGGCGGTTTTTTTTGACCATTATTCTTGGCGGCCTCAGCACCGCACTGGCGGTTGTTGCCGGCTGGCCGCTCTTCCGCTTCCTCTCGCCTGACACTGGCGGGGCGGACGTTGAGATCGTCGAAATTCCCCGGGCCAGCGTCGATGTCGGCGGGGCGCATTTCCTGACCTACCGAGGGCGGCCGGTGGTGGTTCTGCAGAAGTCCGCGGGGGAGTTCGCCGCGTTTTCGGCAGTCTGTACCCACCTCGGCTGTATCGTCAAGTGGGTTTCTGATCCGGGCGAATTCCTCTGTCCCTGCCATGCCGGACGGTTTTCGACCGATGGTGCCGTTCTGGGCGGTCCGCCGCCAAAACCCCTCGAGCCGATCCCGGTGGTGCTTGCCGGCGATCTGCTGCGCATCGGGTAGGAGGTGACGATGTCCCCGCTGAAACGTCTGGTCGATTACCTTGATGTTCGACTGGGAGTCCGTGAGCTGGTCCGGCAGAATCTCACCGGCTACCTGGTGCCGCGCCGGGCCAATTTTTTCTACACCCTCGGCGCCGTTCTGCTGGCCCTGTTTTCCCTACAGGTTGTCACCGGCATCCTGCTGCTGATCTACTACCGGCCGGATGCCGCCAACGCTTTTGCCAGCGTGCAGTATATTATGAACGAAGTCCCTTACGGCTGGCTGATCCGCTATGTCCACGTGGTGGGTTCGAATATCATCGTTATCGCCCTGCTGCTGCACATGCTCTCGGTTCTTTTTATGGGGAGTTACAAGAAACCGCGGGAGCTGACCTGGCTGACCGGTTTCATCCTCTTCAACCTGTCCCTGGCGCTCTGCCTGACCGGTTACCTCCTTCCTTGGAGTCAGCTTTCCTTCTGGGCAACCACTGTGGCGACTGACGCCGCCGGGGCGGTTCCGGTGGTCGGCGAAATGGCTGTCCAATTTTTGCGGGGCGGTGCGATGGTCGGCGAAGCGACTCTGGGTCGGTTCTTTGCCCTGCACGTGATGGGACTCCCGCTGCTGCTTGGTGCAGTCATCGGCCTGCACCTTTTTCTTATGCGCCGTGTCGGGATTTCACGTCCTCCGTTCGGCCCGGAATATGAGCCGCCGGCGCCGCTGCTGTCATTTCGCCACGAGGAACATCCCGACGGCATCCCGTTTTTCCCCCATTATGTGGCCAAGGATCTCGCCGCGATCTTCTTCTTCCTCGCGGCTCTGGCCTGGGTCGTTTTTTACGCCCCGGCCCTTTTCATTCCACCAGCCGCGCTTGAACCGGCCGATCCCTTTGTGACCCCGCCCCATATCAAGCCCGAATGGTATTTTCTTTGGGCCTATCAGACTCTTAAGATCTTCCCCAGCAAGGTCATTGGGTTGGCAGTGCAGGGGGCGTTCATGACGCTGCTGGCGGTATTGCCTTTTCTGGATATCGGTCCCGAGCGGCGTCCGGCGCACCGGCCGTTGTTCGTCACCTGTTATTTTCTCGGCATCTTGCTGATGGTTGCCATTTCCATCTGGGGGCATTATTCATGAAAAAACAGCCTGCCGCCCTGATTCACCTGCTGTTGTTGTGTTTGATTCTGGTCGGACTGCCCTGTCTTGCCGCAGCCGCCGAAGAAACCGTCTGCCTGCAGTGTCATGGCGGACAGCCGGGCCCTCTCGGTGAGCCGGTGCCGCTGTGGCGCGAAAGCGTCCATCAGGGCAACGGGATTTCCTGTCATGACTGTCATGGCGGCGACCCGACCGATTTCACCATGGCCATGAGCCCGGAGCGTGGCTTCATCGGTGTGCCTGGCGAAGATGAAATTCCCGCGTTCTGCGGACGCTGCCATGTCGGGGTGCTTGAGGATTATCGCGCCAGCGCCCATGGCCAGGCTCTCGGTGCCGGTGGGCCGCAGTGTGTCACCTGTCACAGTAATCACCGGATTCAGCGGGCTTCGATTGATCTGATCAATCCACAGGACTGCTCCCAATGTCATGAGTACGGTCGTGCTGAAGAACTGCGCCAGGCCGTCTCCGGCACCGACGCGCTCATCTCCGGCCTGGAGACGGATCTGGCCGAGCTCCATCGTCTCGGGCTCGACACCGAGCAGCTGTCCGGGACGGTCTTCTCGTCGCGCAACGATTTTCACCGCCTTTTCCACAGTGTCGATGTAGAGAAGGTCCGCTTCAAGACGGCAGTTTTCGCTCAGGATCTGGGCAAAGTCGAAGAGGAAATCGCCGGCATCCGTGACGAACTTGGACAGCGCAAGTTGTGGGGAGGGGTGATCGTGGTGCTGCTTGTGCTGACCGGGCTCTGTGCCCTGCTGATTCACAAAAGCTACAAGGAAGAGTCTGGCGGCGACTGAGGTTGTCGGAGACGGCTGAAAAGCCGGACCGTCAGAAAACGGGCCGGCTTTTATTTGTGTATTAAACCATCGGTTCTGTCGGTGTGACTAGAAAGGGCTCTGCTTTTTCTCAAAACGTCCACCCTCCGAAGGCTGTGTCACAGGGGGGGATGGGCGAATTTATGGCATCCCTAGGGGGCTTTTATCCTCGAAAGTTTTATCGTTCCCGTGCCGCTCTGCCGGGTGGAAGCTAATTCATGAAGTTCTCTTTCAGGTCAATGTAGGCTCGGCGGACATTGAGCCGGATGAATTGCTCGTATCCGCGATAGTTGTCATACTCCGGCAGGGAAAAGGTCTGCAGGGTTTGTTCGAGACTGTCGCCTCGTTCCAGGCGTTTCAGTACCTCGGTAACCAGATCGCGGAAAAAGTCTTTAAAGCGGACGATTTCGTCGGTCGAACTGATCGGCCCGAAGCCGGGGATGATTTTTCTGGCCCCCAGCCGTTCGATGAATTCAAGGGCCAGCAGCCAGTCTTCCATGTGGCCGTCGCCCATATAGCCGACGCTCTTGACGTAAACAAGGTCGCTGGTGAACAGTACTTCAGACTCGGGAAAAAAGACCAGCG
>JAQYWA010000314.1 GCA_030145265.1 Desulfuromonas sp.
CCGTGCTTGAGAGCTTCGGTGGTGGTCTCCCAGCCGTACTGGATCAGTTTGGCGGCATACCCGGAGTCGATACCGGACTCGACCATTTTGTTGTAGAAGAGGATCGAACCGGTCTGCAGGACGCCGCAGAGGATGGTCTGCTCGCCCATCAGGTCGGATTTAACTTCGGCAACAAACGAGGACATAAGCACCCCGGCCTTGTCGCCGCCGGTGCCGCAGCAGTACGCCTTGGCGATATCCAGGCCGTCACCGTTGGGATCGTTTTCGCCGTGAACGGCGATCAGGGTCGGCACGCCGAAGCCGCGCAGGTATTCGGCACGAACCTCGGAGCCGGGGGACTTGGGCGCAACCATGATGACGGTCAGGTCCTTGCGAATCTGCATCCCTTCCTCAACGATGTTGAAGCCGTGGGAATAAGAGAGACAGGCCCCTTGTTTCATCAAGGGCATGATGTGGTTGACCACCGGGGAATGGTACTTGTCCGGGGTCAGGTTCAGGACCAGGTCGCCCTTGGGGACCATATTTTCGATGGTGTCGATTACAAAGTTGTTCTCGGTGGCGTTGACCCAGGAGATCTGCTTTTCATCGATCTCGACTTTACGCACGGCATAGGAAACGTCCAGGCCGCTGTCGCGCAGGTTCAGGCCCTGGTTCAGGCCCTGGGCGCCGCAGCCGACGATGACGACTTTTTTGCCTTTGAGGTATTCAACGCCGTTAAACTCGCTGCTGTCCATGAAATTGCAGGTTCCGAGCTCTGCCAGCTGACGACGCAGCGGCAGCGAATTGAAATAGTTCTGACCCATGGTTGGATTCTCCCTTATTTCTGGATGTGTGCGAATGACTGGTAAAAGCGAATTCTACACATAATAAAGGAAACTTAATATTGCGTAAATTGTTTTTTTATGCACATTGTATTGCACATATCGCAACGAATTTGCTTCAAGTGCTCTCAAAAGCACCTCGATAGCCAAACGGCACAGCAGAATCCAACCGTTTCACTTTTCATCTCAGTGCCGCCTGCGCCCCATTAATGCGAGCAGGCAACGATCAGAAGAGGAGGCCTGCATGGATATCCGTGAACTGGAAATTTTTCTCACCGTCGCCGAGCTGCTCCATTTCAGGCGGGCCAGTCAAGTATGCAATCTCAGCCCGTCGGCTCTGACTCGAACCATCCAGCGGCTGGAGGAACAGGTCGAACAACCCCTGTTTCTGCGGGACAACCGGACCGTCACCTTGTCTGCGGCAGGGGAACAATTCCGCATTTACGCCCGTCAAGCGCTGCAGGACTGGCAGCGGTTCCACACGGCGATCAAGGATGAACAGGCGGTTGCCGGGGCCCTCTCCATCTATGCCTCGATCACCGCCGTCTACAGCCTATTGCCGAACCTGCTGGAAGCCTATCGCAGTGCCTACCCCAAGGTTCAGCTGGATCTGCGCACCGGCACGGCTGAGCAGGCGGTAAGCCAAGTGCAAAAGGGAGAAATCGACCTGGCGGTGGCGGCGCTGCCCGATCGAAATCGTTCGCAGATCGAGTTTCTGCCGATCATCACCACCCCGCTGGTATTCATTGCCCCGCAACACCCGGATGATTCTATCGCGGCGACCATCAAGGGGCAACTCGACCTGTCGAGGGCGCCGCTGGTATTGCCCCAAGCCGGCCTGTCGCGCCGACGATTGGACAAGTGGCTGAAGAGCAATCGCATCACGCCGAATATAAGTTCTGAAGTGTCCGGCAATGAGGCGATCATTCCGATGGTCAGGCTCGGCTGCGGCGTCGGCATTGTTCCGCAGCTGGTTCTCGACCGCAGCCCATTCCGCGACGAGATCCAGATTTTGGCAAAAGCCCCGCGACTTGAACCCTATGTGGTTGGGCTCTGTTCAACGAAACGCAATCTGCAACGTTCGAGCGTGCAGGCTTTCTGGCGGCTGGCAGAAGAGAACTCGCTCTAGGAGCCTGACGGACTTCACATAAACCGACTGCAAAAGCGACCGATCGGTCCGCAAAGTCCGACAGCCTCCCAGGAGACTGTCGGAACTATCCATGAACCCGTTCTTTTCCCAAGTTCGCTTCCTGTCCACAGATCCTGCTGACGAACCCCAGTGAATAATGAAAGGCCTGCGCAAAGAACGCGGGCCTTTGGTCTATCCAACCCCGGTTCGCAAGACCCCGACCCTCTTTACCCTTGCAACCTGTCTCGGATTCCCTATAATCGATACGTTGTTTTAAATTTGCCTATCAACATATTGATGGCACATTTTTTTGTGCGCATATTCAAAGGAGAGAGACATGAAAGCAGTAGTAATGGATGAATTTGGCGGCGTTGAGGTCATGCGGGTCGATGATATACCCAAGCCCTCGCCGAAGGACAACGAAGTATTGATCAAGGTGGCGGCAACATCGATCAACCGCCCCGACCTGGTGCAGCGCGCCGGCAAATACCCGCCCCCTCCCGGCGATTCCGAAATCCTCGGCCTTGAGGTCTCGGGGATCATCGAAGAGGTCGGCTCGGCGGTGACCGGCTGGAAAGCCGGCGACCGGGTCATGGCCCTGGTCGGCGGCGGCGGCTACGCCGAGTACGCCGTGGCCTACGGCATCCACGTAATGCCGATCCCTGCTTCGATGAGCTTCGAAGAAGCCGCCTGCGTCTGCGAATCGTACATCACCGCCTTTCTCAACGTCTTCATGATCGGCGACCTGCAAGACGGCCAGACCGCCATCTTCCACGGCGGCGGCGGCGGAGTCAACACCGCGGCCCTGCAGTTGTCCAACGCCCTGACCCCCAACGTGAAAACGGTGGTCACTGCCCATCCGAGCAAGATCGACCGAGTCAAAAAGCTCGGCGCCGACCTGCTGATCGACTACACCACCACCCCCGATTTCTCCGGGGCGATCAAGGAATTCACCGGCAAGAAAGGGGTCGACGTCATCCTCGACCACGTCGGCGCCAAGTACCTGGCCCCCAACATGAGTTCCCTCG
>JAQYWA010000315.1 GCA_030145265.1 Desulfuromonas sp.
TCTCTTTGCTTGTCCAAACAGAGTAAGCAGACAAAGGTAGTCCATGAAATGTAAAAGGGGACAGCCTGGTTTGCCAGGTCTGTCCCCTTTTACATTTCATTGCCCTCTAATCAGGACTTTCATCTTTTCAGCCTATGCACACTCACTATACCCGCAGGCATGACAGACGCAGCAGCCGCCTTCGTGCTCGACGGGACCGCCGCATTCGGGGCAGGCGCCGCCATTCTGTTTGACCGCCACGCTGTCTTCGCCGTGCTGGGCCATGTGCATCTGGATCGCTTTGGCCACCGCGTCGGCGCAGGAGGTGACCCGGTTGTCGCCGAAGCCGGCCGGCTTGTGGCAGGTGATGCCGATCATCTGTTTCACTGCTTGCCGGGCTTGCACGCCGCTGCGCCAGGCCAGTGACACCAGCCGACCGATGGCCTCACACTGGCTGGCCGCGCAGCCGCCGGCTTTGCCCATGGTGGTGAAGAGCTCGAACAGCCCGTCATCATCTTCGTTGATGGTGATGTACAGCGGGCCGCAGCCGGTTTCCATCTGGTAGGTGGTGCCGCGCAGGGCGCGCGGACGCTCGCGCTTGCGGCCTTTTTTCTTGGTCTCGCGGGGGACCGTGTCTTCCGGGAGCTTGTCCGCTTTGGCCACCGAGAGCACCTGCTGGTCGCGGGAGCCGTCGCGGTAGATGGTGACGCCCTTGCAGCCCTGCTGGTAGGCGAGGCGGTAGACGGTGGCGACGTCTTCCTTGGTGGCGCTGGTGCAGAAGTTGACGGTCTTGGAGACGGCGTTGTCGGTGTATTTCTGGAAAGCCGCCTGCATCCGGATGTGGTCTTCGGGGGTGATGTCGTGGGCGGAGACGAAGATGCGCCGTATGTCTTCGGGAACCTCGACGATGTCCTGCACGGTACCGTGCTCGGCAATTTTCTTCATCAACTCAGGCGAATAGAATCCCCGTTCGTGGGCGATCTTCTCGAACAGCGGGTGCACCTCGACCAGTACGTCATCGTCCATTACCTGGCGCACGTAGGAGACGGCGAACAGCGGTTCGACGCCGCTGGAGGCGCTGGCCATGATGGAGATGGTGCCGGTCGGGGCGATGGTGGTGCTGGTGGCGTTGCGAATCTTTTTGCCACCCTTCTTGTCGAAGACGCTCCCCTTGAAGTTGGGGAAGGCGCCGCGTTCGGCGGCGAGCTCGAATGACAGCTGGCGCGCTTCGTCGGTGATGAACTTCATCAGTTTCTCACCGAGAGCCACCGCGTCATCGCTGCTGTAGGGAATCCCGAGCAGGATCAGCATGTCGGCCCAGCCCATGACGCCGAGACCGATTTTGCGGTTGGCGCGGGTCATCTCGGAAATCTGCGGAATCGGGTAGTTGTTGACCTCGATGACGTTGTCGAGAAAGCGAGCTGCCAGACGCACGATGGTTTTCAGGTGATCCCAGTCAACATCATTGTCCTTGACCAGCTTGGCGAGGTTGATCGAGCCGAGGTTGCACGATTCGTAGGGGAGCAGGGGCTGCTCGCCGCAGGGGTTGGTTGCCTCGAACTCGCCGATGTGCGGGGTCGGGTTGTCGCGGTTGAGGCGGTCGAGAAAGATGATTCCCGGCTCGCCATTGTTCCAGGCCAGGTCGACGATGTGGTCGAATACCTTGCGGGCCGGCATGTTGATCAGCGGCTCCTGGGTGCGGGGGTTGATAATGGCGTACTCGCCGTCATTTTCCACCGCTTCCATGAAGGCTTCGGTCATCCCTACCGAGATATTGAAGTTGGTCAGCACGGTCTGGTCGCGCTTGGCCATGATGAAATCCATGATATCCGGATGGTCGACCCGCAGGATTCCCATGTTGGCGCCGCGCCGGGTGCCGCCCTGCTTGATCGTCTCGGTGGCGGCATCGAACACTTTCATGAATGACAGGGGGCCGGAAGAAACACCGCTGGTCGAAGCGACCACGTCTCTGGCCGGGCGGATGCGCGAAAAGGAAAAGCCGGTGCCGCCGCCGCTCTTGTGGATCAGGGCGGTCTGCTTGATGGCCTCGAAAATCTCCTCCATCGAGTCGCCCACCGGCAGTACAAAGCAGGCCGACAGCTGGCCGAGTTCGCGGCCGGCGTTCATCAGGGTGGGGGAGTTGGGGAGGAACTCGAGGGTGGTCATCATCCGGTAGAACTCTTCTTCCAGGGCCGCCGCGTCCTGACCGGTTTTCAGCTGCGTTTCCGCCGAGGCGATGGTCTTGGCCACGCGGCGAAACATATCGACCGGCGTTTCGAGAACCTTGCCTTCGGCGTCGCGTTTGAGATAGCGGCGTTCGAGAACGGTGATGGCGTTGGGGGAGAGAGGGAGTGTCGCGGAATCGGCCGGTTTTTCCATGTGTATTCGGTCCTTTGAATAGAATTGAAAATTGATAAATAACAACATTTGTGGATATGTTGTGTGTTAGGGGAGATATAAACCACAATATCTCGTGGCTGTCAATGCCACCGTGGCTTTCTTAGGAAAATCTAATACAGTGCCGGGAGGGGGGGCGATGTTTGCGCCGTTTTGCCTGCGGGTCAGCTCGTAAGGCCTTTACACCGTTGCCGCGATTGTGTTAATAATCATAAGGATTAAGCATTCGCATTGTATCTGTTTTATATATATTATGGATCTTTAGATGACAGTTAATGATCTTCGTCGTGGGGATATCGAAGAAGAACTGAAGGGTCTCAAGGACGTCCTGAGCGTGGCCCAGGTGGTTGTTTCGTCCCTGGATCTCGACGAAGTTCTGCAGAACATCCTCTACAGCGCCATGGCGGTTACGGATATGCCGGCCGGCAGCATCGCCCTCTACGACGAGCCGTTAGGACAACTGTCCTTGCACGCCCATGCCGGTTTGAGTGAACAGTTTCTCGAACGCTATCGCTGGCCGGCCAAAGAAGGTTCGCTGGTCCGCCAGGTGCTCGACAATGGCGAAATCTTCTGCCTTGAAGACATCGACGCATCGACCAGT
>JAQYWA010000316.1 GCA_030145265.1 Desulfuromonas sp.
GCTGCCATCTCCGTTGCCATTATGGGCCTATTGGGGTATCTGCCAGGCATGGGTATCCTCGGCAGCATCAAAGAAGACTACATCCCTATGGCACCAAGCACGGCCATAAGTTTTATTATTCTTGGTTCTGTTCAGCTCATTTTAAATACCAAAGAACTAACCAAAGCAAAAGCATATGTGATTTATGCGCTAGCAATGCTTGTGACCCTCTTTGGGGGGTTGGAGGTAGCTGGTTACTTGAGCGGAATAGATCTTAATTTTGAAGAAACACTGGTGCCAGTCGTAGGGTATCTCAACGGTATTCCTATCGCTCGAATGTCTCCTGCCACGGGCGCTGCATTTTTCCTTTCGGGAACTGCGATATCCTTCCTGATCGTTCAGCTAAAAACTCCAAAACCCAATAAATTCAACGAATATATGGGAGGCTGGCTGGGTGTTTTCTTACTGTTGATCAGCTTTGTTTTTTGTTTAGCTTATTTATATGGGTCACCTTTGATTTACGGTTACGGCACGACAATTCCCATGGCACTGACAACAGCCCTTGCGTTTATGTTTCTATCGATTTCTATTCTCGCCTCCACAGAGGATGCGTTTCCACTAAATCTACTAACTGGGACTTCTACACGCTGTTATCTGCTTCGCTTCATTCTTCCCCTGTCCGTGCTGTCAGTTTTTTTCAGTGTCTTGGTAATTATTTCTTTAGAGAAAACAACCACAATAAATCCTGCATTTATATCAGCAGCCCTGACAGTATTGATTACTATCATTTCGGGAATTGTAGCGACATTAATCTCTCGTCTTATGGGCAGCAAAATTGACTCAGCGGAAGCCACTATAAAACAAGCAAACGAAAAGCTTCAAGCAAGCGAAGAGAACCTCCACATCACCCTGGATTCGATCGGCGACGCGGTAATCGCCACCGACACCGACGGACGCGTCACTCGCATGAACCCTGTCGCCGCGAACATGACCGGATGCCCTGCGGCCAAGGCACTGGGCTTGCCGCTGACTGATGTATTCCACATTGTCAACGCCCACACAAGGCAACTGGCCGCCAACCCCATTCTGGGCGTACTCGAAAACGGCAAGGCCGTCGGCCTGGCCTACCACACCGTGCTGATCGCCAAGGGTGGCAGAGAGTACCAGATCGCCGATTCAGCGGCGCCCATTCGGGATTCCGACGGCAAAACCATCGGCGTGGTCCTGGTCTTCCGGGACGTGACCGAGGAGTACGCCGTGCGGGAGGCGCTGGCGGAGGGTGAGCAGCGGCAGCGCGATCTGCTAAATATCACCTCATCGGTTATTTACATGAAGGACCTTGATGGACGCTACCTGTTCATCAATCGGATGTACGAAAAACTGTTTCATATCTCCGACCAGCAGATCAGAGGTAAAACCGACCATTTCCTCTTTCCTCGGGAGGTGGCCAACGATTTACGCGTCAAAGACCGCAAGGCCTTCGAGGCGGAAGCGCCCCTGGAGTTCGAGGAGACCGTCCCTCAGGATGATGGCGACCACACTTACATTTCAGTGAAATTCCCCCTGAAAAAGGCTTCGGGAGAAATTTACGCTGTCTGTGGAATTTCTACCGACATCACCGAGCGCAAGCGGTCGGAAGAGACAACCAAGACCGCACTGATCGAAACGGAGGCAGCCCGTGAAAATATCGACGCAATACTCAAGTCGGTCACCGATGGGCTGTTAGTGGTCGACAACACCCTCACTATTGTGCAAATGAACGACAAAGCTAGAAAATTGCTCGGCTTCAGCCCGTCGATCGGTGAAGGGCTGAGCGTCGATCTGTGTCCGATGGAGAACAGCCTTCGAGAGCAAATTCTCGGTGTGATGAACAGCGGAGAACCGACCCGTCCGGCTGAATGGAGCATCATCCTGGATAATGCCGAGCCGACATTTATCCAGGCGCAAACCGCACCGGTGCGGGGGGCGGTAGGGAAAATGACCGGCACCATCACCACGCTCCACGACATTACCCGGGAGCGTCTGCTCGACCGAATGAAGGACGAATTCATCTCCACCGCTGCCCACGAGCTGCGCACGCCGTTGACCTCGGTGATCGGGTTTACGGAAGTCTTGTTAAATCAGGAACTATACGGGATCTCCACTCCGGAGCAGCAGAAGGAACTGCTGAACACCATCTATGCCAAGGCCGAGAGGCTGGAGGGAATCATCTCGGATTTGCTTGATCTCAGCCGAATCCGGTCAGGCCAGTCACTCTCACTGGTCAAGGCTCCCCTGGAGATCAGCGGACTGATCAATCAGGTTGTAGACCACTTCCGCCAGGTCTCCAACCGGCATAGCTTCGTGGTTTCACTTCAGGAAGAGGCCATTGAACTTTGCGCGGACCGCGGCCGACTGGAACAGGTTCTAGAAAACCTGATCAGTAACGCGGTCAAGTTCTCCCCGCCTGGAAGCAGAATCCTGGTAACCGGCATAAATACCGGCAGCTGTTTTCAAGTCTCCATCGAAGATGAGGGCATCGGAATGACTGCCGAAGAAGCTGACAGGATTTTCGATAAGTTCTACCGGGTCGACGCCTCGGATACGGCGACCGAAGGTCTGGGGCTCGGGATGTCCATTGCCAAAGACATCATCGAGGCTCACGGGGGAAGAATCTGGGTGGAAAGTACGCCAGGAAACGGGACGAAGGTTCATTTTACTTTACCCCGGGAGGCGGCCGGTTCATGCTGAATCCGCAGAGGGCCTCCGAAAAACAATCCAGACATTCTTTACGGCCAGGAGTGCACCGGCTATTGATAAAATCGAGAAAGATCCTCTTTTAAAAAACACAAAAAAAGGCCACCCCTTCAAGGATGGCCTTCATTTTTCGCTATTTCATTTACGGCAATTTTGCCGAGTTCACCTCATGCCTGAGCCCACAGTACACAACAATCGTCACCAGGTGCGAAACGGCCCGGTATCAAGATGGACAAAATCGGACTCAGGGTAATAGCC
>JAQYWA010000317.1 GCA_030145265.1 Desulfuromonas sp.
TCAGTTGAGCCTTCTGCTCTGACGTTGCGCCCGTGGTGATCTTGACGTTGACAATCGGCATACAACCTCCCGACGGTGACAACAGGGTAAAATAATCCAACCTAAAAAGAACACCCGATCGTCACCACAACGCAAAAAGCCGGGCAACTCGCACCCGGCACTCTTTTTATAATGTTCGCTACCGCGCTGTCGCCAGGGTAAGCCCAAGGATCAGCGCAGGGAATCCTCCTCATTGCTGTGCCTGCTCCACAACCGCGCCAGCACCCCGGTCAGCAGAACTGCCAACAGAACCCGTACGCCGAGCATAACCCAGCCGTTGCCGCCGATGACGACGAAGATCAGGGTGTCTTCGACCACCGCGTGACAGGTGGCGAGAAACAGCCCCATGAGAAAAAGTTCGCGGCGCGACAGACGTTTTTCCTGGGCGACCCGGATGATGATCCCGGCGCCATAGGCGATGCCGAGAAAAATCCCGGTGAAGAGCGGCACGGCGGCTTCGCGGCTCAGCCCCATGCCGTGCATGAGGGGATCGACAGCGCGGCCGGCGCGGCGAAAGATCGGGATATAGCGCAGCACCTCGAACAGCGTCACCAGCGGAACGATGATCAGCAGCAGTTTGAAGGCGAGCTTGGCGGCCCCGATCAGGGCCGGGTAGAGTGCCTCCATCAGCCCCCCCACAGGTGATGCAGGGCAGACAGGAGCAGGCCGGCAACGCCCGCAATCATCAGTCGGCAGGCGGTCAACAGTCCGCCGCGGGTGCCGGTACTGCGCAGCACCCCGCCCTCTAACACCAGGTTATGGGCGATCCCCATCATCAACCCGCACTGGGTCACCTGCCAGGGAGTCAGATCGAGGGGCGCCATAACCGCGATGGCGGCATAGAGATTGAGCAGAAAGGCGGCGACAAAGGCAAAGGCCGCCTCGCCCGGCAGACCGAACAGGGCCATCAGCGGAGCGAACAGCGACCCGAGCAGTTCGATGACCGCGGTTCCCTTGAGCAGATCGACCACCACATACAAGGGGAGCACGAATTTGAACAGTTTAAGGGAGGTCTGTAGACCGGCCGCAAGGCCGGTTCGGATCCGGGTCGGAATGTCGGGGACAGCTTCGTTCACGGGCAGCTCACGGCAGATACTGGTAACGGAATGAGGGTCCGAGCAATTCGGCGGCACCGCGTTCGATCAGTGACAGCTCCCGCACCAAGGGAGCGCTCGCCGCATAGATGTTTTCGGCATAACTGCCGGGCCGCCGGTAGATGATCACCCGCGCCTTGTCGACCCCGGCCAACTGGCGCAGCAACGCGAGCGCATCGTCAAGGTATCCGACCTCGTCGATAATCTTCAAACCGCGCGCGCCGGGCGCATCGAAAATGCCGCCGCGAGCGACCTGCTTCAAAGTACAGGACTTGAGGTCGCGGTTTTCTTCGATCAATTTCAGGAACCGTTGGTGCAAGCGGTCGGTGATTCCCTGCATCAGGGCAATTTCCTCGGGTTTGCCCGGCCGCAACGGCGACCAGAAATCCTTCAGATCGCCGCTTTTGACCGTCTCCTCCTCGATCCCCCACTTGTCAAGCAAGCCGGCGATATTGAATTTGAAGGTAATGACGCCGACACCGCCGACCACAGCAGTTGGATGGGCAACGATGGCATCGGCCGCCAGGGCCGCATAATAACCGCCGGAGAGGGCTTTATCCATAACGCAGGCGACCACCGGAACGTTTTTCTCTTCGCCGAACTGCTTCAGCTCATGATAGAGGATGTCGCTCGCGGTCACCGAACCGCCGCCGCTGTCGATCCGCACCAGCAGGCCGACCACGTCGGGGTCGGCCGTGGCCGCCCGCAGTTCCTCCTTGAGCCTGGGGATCAGGGGCGGCTCTTTGCTGAAGCGAGCGAAGCCGATATGAGCTGAAGAGATGAGCCCTGAAATATCGACCATGACGAGCTTGGCCCGGCCCTCCCCTTCGACCACCTGCTCTTCCACGCCCTGTAGCGGCGTGGTCAGCGGCACCTTGACAAATGCGCAGCCACCCAACAGCAACATCAACACGAAAAACCAGGCTTTCATGATACCTCCTTGATGTTCGGCGGCCAGCAGTCTTCTAGGAAGCTTGCGGACTCATCATGAACCGACTGCAAAATCGGCTAATCGGGCCGCTAAGTCCGACAACTTCCTAACATATTGACTTTGTCCCGGCCCGACTTTATAGTTGGCCCCCATGAGAGATATTTTTATCGCCGATGCCCATCTGCTCGACCCGCAAGATGTCAACTACCGCCGACTGCTCGATTTTCTGCAGTCCCAGCGGGGGCAGATGCGCACCCTGTTTCTGCTCGGCGACATCTTTGAATTCTGGATCGGCTACCGCCACACCGTCTTCGCCCCCTATGTTCCGCTGCTCGCCACCCTGCGCCAGCTGCGCGAACAAGGCACCCGAATCGTCTATGTCGAGGGAAACCACGATTTTCACCTCGGCCCCTATTTTGAACAGGTTCTGGACGCCCGCATCCTTCCCGACGGCGGGGTTATTGACCTGGACGGCGAGCAAATCTATATCGGTCACGGCGACCTGGTCAACCCTGATGACAAGGGCTACCGGCTGTTGCGCCGCGTCCTGCACAGCCGCCCCCTGCTCTGGCTTTCGCACCTGCTGCCGCCGGATTGGGCCTGGGCCATAGCCCGCTGGGGCAGCCGCATGAGCCAGAAAAAACATGACAAAAAAAACGGGCGATGGGTACCGGAGCAGATGCTCGACAACCACGCCCGCGGGCACTTTCAGGCCGGCTGCAAGGCGGTGATCACCGGCCATTTTCACACCCCCCTGTTCCGGACTACCCCCGAGGGAAAAATTCTCATCTCCCTCGGCGACTGGATCAGTCAGTATTCCTACGCCGTCTTTGAAGACGGTGCCTTCTCGCTCGAAACCTTCTCCAAAGGCGGCGATTGAGCCTTTTCCACATCCCGTTTCGCAATC